>CAYRPK010000079.1:0-6630 GCA_964426175.1 uncultured Eubacteriales bacterium
TGCGGTACAATCGGCATAATACTCACCTTGATTTTTCTTAAAGAGACTCATTACACTGCCAACAGGCTGCAAATATGCCGTGCCCGAATGGTGCGGTGTCGGGAGTATTACCGCATTGACCTGCCAGCGGTTGCCGAAGAAATCCGCCATAGTTGCAATATCAATTATATCGCTGTTACGCATAATAGTATTAAGGCAACGCGCATATGCAACACCTGCGCCCAAAGAAGAAAGCTCCCTTACCTTTTGAATAAATATCGAACCAGCAATCATTCTGATAATCCCATCCCGCATCAACGGAGGAATCTGCCGTACCCAACGGCTCCATAAACTGCATATATAAATACGGAGAAATTTTATGCTTTTTCTCCTTGGAAACAGTAATGTTTATCATAAATTCGAATCCTTTGGCATGAATTTCAGATATTTATTAGTATAACACAATCTTATAAATTTTGGTAGATACTTTGTAAAATTTACTTTCATCTTAAAAATCGACAGCATTTTTGTTTTTATTATACTATAATTTCTTTGCAAACAAACTTAATTAAGCATTACTTGTGCTCTTTATACCACATAAAACATCTCAGCATTAATGAAAGGGATATCCATAATTATGACTGTCATTTACATAGATGTACTTTTTCTGATAAATCTATTTGTCAACTATTTTTTACTTTTGGCTGTAAAGCTTATTTCAAAATCACCCGTAGGAAGATTACGAATTTTACTCGGCTCTGCAATCGGAGCAATTTACTCCTGTCTTATGTTTTATCCCTCACTTTGGTTCATATTTACTGTCCTGTTTAAAATCCTGTTCAGTCTTTTAATCGTGCTTATCGTTTTTGGCTTTAAAACCTTGCGCAGCTTTGCTTTTAAGGCTGTAATGTTCTTTGCCTTTACAGTTCTGTTCGGTGGAGTCATGCTGCTAATTGACATGATTTTTTCTCCTCAAGGATTAATATATAATAATGGCATAATTTATATCGACATTTCCCCCGTAACACTCGTTATATCCTCTGGAGTTTGCTATTTTCTTTTCTTCATTGGCTCTAGAATTTTCCAAAGACAGCCTTCCTCTGCATTACACCGTATAACTGTGTGTCTGTTCGACAAATCTGTCAGCTTTTATGCCATTGCAGACAGCGGAAATATGCTTAAAGATGTGCTGACTTTTTCCTCAGTTATAGTGGCAGATTTTGATAAGATAAAAAGCATACTCCCTGAAAATGCCTTAGAAACATTTGAAAACGGTGATATCTCTGCACCGCCTCCGCCGCTTTGTGAGAGATTTGCCGTTATTCCGTTTGAGAGTGTGGGCGGAAAAGGTATTTTACCTGCATTCAGACCTGACGAAATTCTGATAGACGGTAAAAAGACCGATAAAAAAGCAATAATAGCAGTTGAAACAAAAGGGCTGAAAGCTCAAGAATATTCGGCACTTGTCAGTACTGAGCTTGTTTAGGAAAGGACAGATAAAAATGAAAAATCGCATACTTTTATTTTTGATCTCAAAGCTAAAACCTCTTTTTCCCCGTCTTGCAGAGCGACTTTTTTATATCAACGGACCCGAAACCCTGCCGCCGCCTTTAACAAAGGAGGAAGAGAACGAGCTTTTAGCCCGTCTTGACGGCGGAGATGCGTCGGTCAGAGAGGAATTAATAGTCAGAAATTTACGGCTTGTTGTTTACATTGCAAAAAAATTTGAAAACACTTCCACTAATGTGGAAGATTTAATTTCCATTGGCACAATAGGACTTATCAAAGCAGTCAATACCTTCTGCCCGTCACGTAATATAAAGCTTGCAACTTATTCCTCTCGATGCATTGAAAACGAGATACTCATGCATTTAAGAAAAACCACGGGATTAAAGCATGAAATAAGCCTTGATGAGCCATTAAATGTTGATTGGGACGGCAATGAGCTTCTTCTTTGCGATGTTCTGGGTACTGATGACGACATGGTCGGCAGAAATATTGAGCATGAGGTCGAAATAACACTTCTTGAGCGCGCTATCAGCAGATTAAATGAGCGCGAGCAAATAATCATGAAAATGCGATTCGGCATTGGCGGTGGTAATGAGATGACACAAAAAGAGGTTGCCGATGCCTTAGGAATCTCCCAATCTTATATTTCTCGCCTCGAAAAGCGTATTATCGACCGCTTAAAAAACGACCTGCTCCGTGAAGAATGTGTATAACATTACAGTTTACAAATTATTTTTACTGTGGTACAATATGACTAAAGATGATTAAAGGAGTCAAAGGTACATGACGGTAAAAAAGCTTTTATCCCTTTTTATGATTATTGCCGCAACAGTAACTGCCCTCCCTGTTACTGCTTTTGCGGCTGAGAGGAATATTAAAACCTCCGCTGCATATGAACTAAGCGGTGAGACTACAACGCTTTCGCCTACTTCGAATATTTTGCAGACTTCCTCTCAAAGCGGCGATTTTATGTTCGGTCAGCAGCTAAGAGGTAATGCAAAGGACCTCTATGATGCCTTCTGCAAAATCGAATATACCGATACATCGGTGGAAGTATCCCTTTCCGAGCCACTTGAATATAATGTTGGTTTTTTTGTCTCGGCTGAAGAGATGACTACTGCCGGAAACGATATCGGCGTTTCAGTTCAATGTGCCTTGGACGCAGCTTTAATGGATTACCCCGAAATCTTTTGGCTTAAATTCGGTTCCGGCGGCACAAGCTTTGAATATAGTTATACTCATAATTTTTCTTATTTTAAAGTAATAGGCATTACTCTGTATCTTGTTACCGATGATGTATATGCTGATGACCTTAAGGGACACGTTGAAGCTCTTAATTCAGCCGTGGAGGACTTTACAGTTGAAGGTAATGACAGATACACCTTACTCAAGGCTATTCATGATAAATTGGCTGACGAAGTGGTATATGTTGATGCAGCCTTTGCTCATGAGCCCTACGGTGCTTTAATAGAAAAGCAAGCCGTATGCGAGGGTTATGCCGAAGCCTTCATCCTGATTTGCAGGAAATACGGTATTCCCTGTGTGGGCGTGCTGGGCACCTCCGTCAACAGCAGCGGTAATACCGATTGGCATAAGTGGAATCTGGTTCAGATGGAAGACGAAAAATGGTACGCAGTTGATGTAACGTGGGATGACACTCCTTTTAAGATTTATTATGACTATTTTCTCGTAGGAAGCGACTCAATTGACAAAAATTACAGCGGCAACAAATTTTCGCAGACTCATTTCCCCGTCTCCGATTTTTCCGGAACGGGCGCTTCAAATTTTGAATACCCTGAGCTTAATCAAACTGCATATATCTACTCCGTTCCAAAAGCCGAGGATATTACCGTAGCTTCCTACACCTTTACCTCCGTTAACCTTACAGAAAATTCGGGTGAGGAATACATGATCGAAGGCGGCACATGGCAAAACAACGGTTATTTTGATGGACTGGCTCCCAATATCCCATATAAATTTTACTCGCGAGTAGCTTCTGACGGCATTTATCCTTCAGGCAGTATTAGCGAAGCCTGCTTCATGCTTATCGGTGCCTCTGTCACTCCTACGCTTTTGACAATTGATGAAAGCTATGTCTACGGCATTGCTCCGGAAACCCCCGTCCAAAGCTGTGGTCTTACGCTTTTTAACAGTGAAACAGCTTTAACTCCTGAGCAAACAGTATTCACGGGCAATACCTTTACTGTATTTGATACCGTTTACACCGTTATTATCAAGGGTGATGCCACATGCGACGGGCAAATTAATTCTACCGATTTTATGCGAATACGCCGTCAATTTTTAGGCCTCTTTGAAATGACTGATTTATCTAAAAAAGCTGCTGATGTCAATCTTGACCAAAGCATTAATTCAACAGACTTCATGCTGATTCGCCGCCATTATTTAGGTCTGCACGATATTTTTTCAAACTGATGATATCAAAAAATGACACCTGATAAAAAATTCAGGTGTCATTTTTTATGCAACTTATTCGGTAACCCAAGGAGTGCCGTCTTTTTTGGTAAACTTGCCAATTTTACCTGCTAAAAAGCGGTGAAAGCCTAATCCTCCCAAAAAGAATGTGACAAAAATTGCTACTAATTTGCTCATTGTAAGCTCATTTCCACGGCAGTGCCGTAAAATTACTATACTTATAATACCAAATATTTTTGGTTTATTTTGATAGCAATAAATCAACAAACTGACGAGCAAGTCGCGCAGACCTGCCACCGCGCTCAAGAGCAAATCTTTCAGCTTTTAGCTCCATGCTTTCCTCAGACATATCTATACCATTTTGCAGGCACAAATGCCGCACGATATTAAGATATGTCTTTTTATCAGGCTTCTTAAACGAAACGTGTATTCCAAAGCGTTCTGACAGAGAAACAAGCTCCTGCATAGTTTCATTACGGTGGATATCGTCCCCCTCACGTTCAGAAAATTTCTCTTTGATAATATGCCTGCGGTTACTTGTAGCATAAATAACGACATTCTTTGATTTTGCCGAAACGGAGCCTTCAAGGACTGCTTTTAATGAATTAAAATTATCGTCATCCTTTAAGAAAGAAAGATCATCTATGAAAAGTATGAATTTTAAGGGGTTTTCCGCCAATTCATCGAGAATTTCAGGAATAGCCGAAAGTCTGTCTTTTCTTACTTCAATAATACGAAGTCCCTCGTCAAAAAGCTCGTTGCAGACCGCCTTGACGGTCGAAGATTTGCCCGTTCCCGCATCACCCGTTAAAAGCATATTTGCAGCAGGCTTGCCGCAAAGGAGAGCTTTGGTATTATCTAAAATAATATTTCTTTCCCTCTCGTAGTCGACAAAGTCCCCAAGGCTTATCTTATCGGGATTTTTTACGGGTACGATAGAGTTATCTTCATCCACATAAAACATGGGATGCTTTGCAAAAACTCCGTAACCGTATTTTCCGATATTCGACGTCCTTTCTTCAAAACAGGCGGCAATTTCAATGCCTTTTGATGAAAAATCAGGCAAAAAGCTTTCATTGCAAAGCTCTTCTTTGGTTAAATCTGCCACGGCCTGCAGGGCTTTAAGTTCTTCCCTGACGCTTTGCTTAACGCAGTCCGAAACAGGTTTTCCCTTTGCAACGGTGCGAACATATACATTTTCATTGTTTTCGCAAATATCCCTGATATAAAGTCCCAAATTGCCGCCGTTTGCTTCATAGAGCCTTGATACAAATTCCGCATAATTTTCATTAGACGGATTTTCAAGATGCTTCATTAAGCTTTCAATTACTTCATCCTTTAAAAGCTTTCTGAAAACCACAAGAGACGAAAGGCGAGCTTTTAATTCATTTAATTCCATATCAGTTCAAAATCGCCCCCGATGCACCGCCTGAAACAAGGGATGCATAACGCTTTAAGTAGCCTGAAAGTTCCTTTTTCTTGGGAACAAAATTCTTCATTCTCTCAGCAAGAACAGCTTCATCGACCTTAAGCTCAATTGTATTTTCGGGAATATTGATGCTGATAATATCACCGTCCTCTACAACGCCGATAACACCGCCCGAAGCCGCTTCAGGCGTAACATGACCAATACATGCACCGCGAGTAGCGCCGCTGAAGCGTCCGTCAGTGATAAGTGCGACACTGTTACCAAGTCCCATTCCCATAATGGCAGAGGTGGGGTTCAGCATCTCTCGCATACCAGGTCCGCCCTTTGGACCTTCGTAGCGAATTACCACCACGTCACCTGCCACAATCTTTCCTGCATTAATTGCCGCCTGAGCATCCTCTTCGCAGTCAAAAACCTTTGCAGGACCTTCGTGAACGAGCATTTCAGGTAGTACCGCCGAACGCTTGACAACGCTTCCTTCGGGTGCAAGGTTGCCGCGAAGGACGGCAATGCCGCCCGTTTCGCTGTAGGGATTGTCAACTGGCCGGATAACCTCATGATTTAAATTAACACAGCCTTCGATATTTTCACCGATGGTTTTGCCTGTGACTGTAAGACACTCTCTATTGATAAGTCCTTTTTTGTTAAGCTCATTCATAACCGCATAGACGCCGCCTGCCTCATCAAGCTCCTCCATATATGTTCTGCCCGCAGGAGCAAGATGACAAAGATTGGGCGTTTTTGCGCTTATCTCATTAGCTATATCAAGATTTAATTCAACATCACATTCATGTGCAATTGCAGGCAAATGCAGCATACTGTTTGTCGAACAGCCGAGTGCCATATCAACAGTCAGCGCATTCATAAGCGCATCCTTTGTCATAATATCGCGAGGACGTATGTTCTTCCTTACCATATCCATGACAGCCATACCTGCGTGCTTGGCAAGCTCAATTCTGGCAGAATAAACGGCAGGGATAGTACCGTTGCCTTTTAGTCCCATACCCAGGGCTTCAGTCAGACAGTTCATAGAATTTGCAGTATACATACCTGAGCAGGAGCCGCAGGTCGGGCAGGTCTTACATTCATATTCCCTAAGCTTTTCTTCGCTCAGGTTTCCTGCGGAATATGAGCCGACCGCTTCAAACATACTTGAAAGACTTGTCTTTTTTCCATCCACCTTACCAGCAAGCATACGACCGCCACTGACAAAAACAGTGGGAACATTGACTCTTGCCGCCGCCATTAAAAGTCCCGGCACATTTTTATCGCAATTAGGC
>CAYRPK010000080.1:0-6562 GCA_964426175.1 uncultured Eubacteriales bacterium
CACCGCCAAGAAGCGGCAATGCAAAAAGAAGCCCCGTTATATATTGCGAGCTCAGGGTTGAATCAATCTTATAGTCACCGCCGCAAAGCTTTCCGCTCAATTTATATGGCATTGTTTCTCCCGAAATAACAACACCCTTCTCAGGAAAAAGCTTTACATATTCACTGACAGACCTTTGGGGTAATCTTCCTTGACCAAAAAATTCTGCGTCAGCACCGAGCGCCGCAGCTATAGGAATAAGAAACCGCAAGGTCGAACCCGATTCACAGCAATCAATCTTGGCATTTCGGGGAACTTCTTTTATTCCCTCAACAGCATATCCTTCTGCAGTTTCGGTTATTTTGGCACCGAGAGAATTAAGTGCACTAACAGTGGCTTTTATGTCTGCCGAATTCCATTTAGGTCTGATCTCAATAGCATCGTCACTGAGAGCGGCACAAATAAGAGCCCTGTGCATGGCACTTTTTGAAGGCGGCACAGTTATAGTTCCACTTAATTTTGCGGGATTAATAATCGCTTTTTTCATCTTTTTGCTCCAAATTATAAATAATCCTGAATTGAATCAATGCTGATTTTGTGCAGATATGCTTCTCCGATACACTTTGCCAAAACAAGAGTAATGCTGTTTGCCGAACGCTTTTTATCACGCAGCATAACATCTTTCATTTCCTCTTTACCGTAGGGTACTTTTGTAGGTAAGGAATAAGCCTCTAAAGCCTTTATAATCTTTTCGGAAGTTCCGTTTTGGGTCAGTCCCAATTTTTCACCGGCTTTCGAAATAATGACCATACCTACTGCAACTGCTTCTCCGTGTGTATATTCAGTAAAATTACCAAGCTTTTCTATTGCATGCCCCACAGTATGGCCGAAATTGAGCATGAACCTTTCTCCTGTATCAAACTCATCACGCTCAACTATATCTGTTTTTATTTTAACACACTCTGCAATAATTTCCAAAATATCGCCCTTGTTTATTATCGTATCAAAGAGTTTGGCATCACATATAACACCGTATTTTATGGCTTCTGCCATTCCGTCACTGAAAATTTTGTCTGTTAACGTATTTAAAACATCGGGGTCAATAATAACACGTTTAGGCTGATAAAATGCACCTACTAAGTTTTTACCGCAGTCCAAATCCACCGCAGTCTTACCGCCTACTGAGCTGTCAATTTGCGCAAGAAGTGTCGTGGGAATTTGAACAAAAGGCACCCCTCTTAAATATGTAGCCGCGGCAAAGCCCGTTAAATCCCCTACTACACCGCCGCCTAATGCGACTATTATATCACTTCGTGTAACACCTTTATCGCAAAGGAAGCCGTAAAGCTCAATTAAAGTGCTATGACTTTTACTTGCTTCACCTTCGGGAAAAACAAATTTTGCCGTTTCAAAACCGCTTTCTGAAAGAGATTTTAAAACTGTATCGGAATAAAGTCCGTCTACTCGGCTATCGGTAACTATTACTGCTTTTTGAGCCTTTGAAATCTCTCGTATCAACTCTCCCGAACGGGACAACAAACCACATTCAATATATATTTCATAAGGCGAACCTGTCTTTACATTTATTATCATGCCTAAACCCTCATCTCATTAATATTAAGTGCCTCTTTGATTTTGCTTCCTTCATCAAGAAGCGCATAGAGCTTGTCTTTATCGTCTGATTTTATCGCTTCATTGATATTACTTATATTTTTAAGTAATATATCTATCTGCTCCGTCAATGCCTCTTTATTTTCCAAGAATAACTCCGTCCACATCGGAACATTGAGCTTTGCTACTCGCGAAACATCTCTGAAGCTTCCGGCAGAAAATCCGCTGAAGTCGCGCGAGGCAGGACTTTTTACATATGCGTTTGCAAGCACATGGGGAATTTGTGATGTAAAGGCTATAACCTTGTCATGGTGTTCAGGCGTTGTTATGACAACATTTCCAAAGCCTAAGGCATAGAAAAAGTCCTTATATTTTTCTGCCAACGAAGCCTGCTCATCGGTTACGGGGGTAAGTATCATACTTGCACCCTGATAAAGCTTAGCTTCCGCAACATCAAATCCGAATTTTTCTTTTCCTGCCATGGGATGACCGCCGATAAATACAAATCCCTTCTCCTGTGCGACAGGCGTTATTTCATTGCAAATCTTAGTTTTGATGCCGCAGGTATCAAAAATTACCGCACCTTTTTTGAAGTTATCTGCATTGTTAATAATAAAATCCATCGTCAACTGCGGATACAGACCTAAAATTACCACATCAGCATCACACAAATCGGAAGTATCTCCTATAATATCAATAGCACCCTGTTCTTTAGCCTTAATCAATGTTTCTTTAGTTCTGTTAATGCCTATAACCGTATGGTCAGTATATTCCTTTATCGCATAAGCGAATGAGCCGCCTATAAGTCCTAAGCCTACTACAGCAATTTTCACTTCTTTGCCATTCCTTTCTTTTCTGCCTTAAGCTTTATTTTCTCTTCCTTTTTTATTAGCCGCATATTCATATTTTCAGTTCCTTCTAAAGGCAAAACGCGGTTATACATTGCGTGATAATGTGATGCAAAGCTTCTGTCTGTATGATAGCATCCGAAGTACCATCCTTTAAACTTGGCAGATTTCATCATAGTAGTAAAGTATTCGTTAAGCATGCCTCCGCGAGAATCAAGAAGTGTTCCGCGTATTAAAGCAGGAGCCTCATGAGTAATAATGTAATCAGCTTTTTGGGCATGAGCAATGAAATTTTCAGCACCGTATCTTAATTCCTCTGCCGAAGGATACGCCGCTTCTGCACCCTTATCATCACTGAGTCGCTCCCCTCCGGCGTCACCACCGCCGAAAACAAAAACACTTGTTCCGCGAAAATCATAATACTCTCCGCGACAAAGGTGGTATATATTCCCACAAATATGACGGGCTTTGCCACCATAAAAATCGGTAATGGGATAACTGTTTAACAGATTAAAATTTTCATTAACTCCGTCAATAAAAAGAATATTATGCTTTGAAACAGATTTAAGAAAATTATCTTCGGCGGCTCCCCCATTCCATATAAAACCAAAATCTCCGCAGATAATGAGAAAATCCTTTGACGAAAGATGCTTTAATCTCTTTAAAAGAATTTTTGCACTTCCATGCACATCTCCGGTTATATATACCATTGAAAATACCTCTCCGAATTTCTAAAAAAGACTTTCATTTAATTAAAACATATGATATAATAATTTTACGATATCATAACATGATGCTCAAAAGCAAGCATCTTTTATGATTATACCACAACAAGGAGAATTTTCCAATGAAAAAATTGCGTTTTATTGCATTTTTTACTGTTTTTATTATAATAATATCCTGTTTTGCCAATTTCTCTGTATATGCTGGCGGTGAAACAGGCTTAGATTACAATTGTAATATTGATTTCAGCGCCAAGGCTGTTTATGTTGAAAACCTGACAACAGGTAATGTGGTAGTCCAAAAAAATGTTGACGACCGTCTTTATCCTGCATCACTTACCAAAGTAATGACTGTGTTGCTTGTGCTCGAAAATACCGAACCCGAAGACCTTGACGATGAAGTTACCGCAGAATACGATGATTTTAATGATATGGATGCAAACGGCTCCACCGCGGGTATTATGGTATACGAAACCTTAACTGTCAATGAGCTTTTACACTGTGTTATGCTTTCCTCCGCCAATGAGGCATGTAATATCCTTGCTCGGTACATAGGCGGTTCAATTTCAAATTTCGTAAAAATGATGAATACACGCGCAGAGGAATTGGGTTGCGAAAATACCCATTTCTATAATACTCACGGTCTTCATAACGAAGAGCATTATTCATCAGCTGCTGATTTGGTCAAAATTATCAAGGAATGTTTAAAGCACGAAGAGTTTACCAACATGTGCGGTCTTTCAGAATATACCGTTCCTGCAACAAATAAATCAGGTGAACGAAAACTCCGTACAACAAATTACCTTTTAGTTCCGACTCAAAGCAATTATTACTACTCTTATGCAAAGGGTATCAAGACCGGCTTTACCACTCCCGCCGGTGCCTGCCTTGCCTCTTATGCCGAAAAGGACGGTATTACATATCTTTCGGTAATGCTCGGCGGTGTTCGTGATGCAGACAAGACCAATCACACCATGCTTGACACCAAAGCAGTTTTTGAATGGGCATATTCATCAATCGCAGAACAGGATTTACTTGACACAACAACAAAGGTAGCAGAAGTACCCGTCAATCTTTCTTGGGATACGGATTTCGTTTCTGTCGTGCCCGAGAAAAACATCCGCTATCTCGTCCCCTCTGATTTCGATAAGGAAACACTTACCAAGGATATCAGATTGGAAGAAAGCGTAGATGCCCCCGTAGAAAAGGGCGATGTTTTAGGCGTAATGACCGTCAAGTGCGGCGACGAGGTTTTAGGTAAAGTAAATTTGGTTGCACAGAGCTCTGTATCTCAAAGCAAAGCACTTTACATATTCAGCCGTATAGAGGCTTTTGTAGATTCAATATGGTTTAAAGTAATTATTATAGGAATTGTCGTTCTTATCATCCTTTATATTATAATAGCAGTTATATTTAACAGACGCAGTAAACGGCACAGCGGTGGACGCAGCTATTCTTCTAAGCGTTACCGTAAAACCAAAAGCCGCCGTTACGGAAGCAGATATAAATATTAAGTTGTTTACAAAAAATTAATCTCATAAAAATGCAAAAAAGGCATTGACATTTCTCTTTGACTTTGATATAATATCATTCGCACGCTGAAAGCGCGCGAAAATATGCGGCTGTGGTGAAACTGGCAAACACGTACGTTTGAGGGGCGTATGACTTACGTCTTACCGGTTCAAGTCCGGTCAGCCGCACCAAGTCTTAATAGCTTGAACCTCTTTACCGTTGGTAAGATGTTCGGGCTATTTTGCTTTATGTCGGAGTATGAAAACTTCAATGGATAAAGCATAAGCAAAGCCGCAGGCGAATTTTCGTCTGCGGCTTTGTGATTATCCCCTAACATCATTGCAATATATGTCGATTTATGGTATACTTATGTAAAATACAGAATGGAGATTACTATGATACTTGACATCTCCGATGCTACTTTTAAGAATCCGTGCTTTATACATTCTTCAAGTATTCGGCTGAATATCTGCTCAAATATATCTGTATCTTTAAATCTCCGTACATAATTCTTTCCAAAGGTTGAGAAGTGAGGTACTTTATCTGTTAAATCCAATCCTAAAAACCAACGGTATGCTACATTTAACTCTATTTCCTTAATGGTTTGTCTCATACTTTTTATTCCGTACAGATATTGTATAATCGGTATTTTTATGAGAGTCACAGGATTTATGCTTGGTCTGCCGTTATCCAAGCAATATTTATCTTCTACCAATTCATAGATTAACCTCCAATCTATGGCTCGCTCTATCTTTCTTAACAGATGGTCTTTTGGCACTAAATCTTCTATGCAAAACATTTGTATTTGATTCCGTTTTTCCTCTGATTTATTCAACATTTTCCGCACCTCTTTCTTATCTTTATTATACCTTTTTTCTACTCCTTTTTCACCTTTTTTGCAAAAAAACAAAGCCCCTTTCGGGACTTTGTCTACAGTCTGAGTCCTGTTCGAAAGAACAGGACTTTTACAATTGAAAATCTTATCTGATCTGCGTAATGACGAGATGTGCAGATACCGGCCGTGTTCCTCCTGCAAGCGGGGTAATGGTAAGCGCGGTTGAATTGCCGGCGGGATTTCGAACAGTCAAAGTAGAGTTAATAACAGTAGTTGTTACAATAGACACACCTACGATTTGTGAAGCGCCGGTAGCCCGCCCAACTACAGTGTATGCCAAATCCGCTCCGTTTAAGGTCAATATCAATTGACCTGCCTCGTCAATGCTTACCTCAAACAGTATTTGATAGGTTCCAATCTGTGCCAAATTAAATGAATCTGGACCAGTTCTGGAAATATCAGATCCACTATTGGGACCATCTTGTGGGAAACTGACGTCAGTTCCGGGAGCAACTGTTGCAGCATTATCGGGTGGCATCAGTGCATAAAAATCAGCATAGTTAAGCACACCGCCGGCAGGGCCTTGGGGACCGATAGGACCAGTTTCACCGGCAGGGCCTTGGGGACCGATAGGACCTCTTAGACCGGCAGGACCCTGAGGACCGATAGGACCTCTTAGACCGGCAGGACCTTGGGGACCGATAGGACCGGTTTCACCTGCAGGGCCTTGGGGACCGATAGGACCGGTTTCACCGGCAGGACCTCTTGGACCAATAGGACCTCTTGGACCGGCAGGTCCTTGCGGTCCTGGTGGGCATTTTGGACAATTAATGTCACAGGAACATTCATCCACGCAAGAATCTTTTGGAGAACCACAGTTACAAGTTTGTTTTTCGCCATCACAATCTTTCGGATGGCTATTCTTATTATCGTTCTCATGACAGTTATTGTTGTTATTATAAAAATTCCATCTGTTCATTGTATTCACCTCCTAAAAAGTTAATTTTTATATAATATGCTTTCCAATAACAGCGTGCCACTTAGACATTTTTAAA
>CAYRPK010000081.1:0-6512 GCA_964426175.1 uncultured Eubacteriales bacterium
CTAAGCAGCAGCTGGAGCTTTCAAATTCTGTTTTGGCACAGGGCGGTGTTGCGGCAGTTATAGATAAAACTCACGACGATTATCGCTTGCACATTGCAGATACCTTGATTGCCGGAGGATATAAAAACAATCTTGAAGCTTTAGAGGTGCTTGTTACTGAGGGACCGGAATGTGTGCTGTCCTTACCTAAGTACGGTGTTAAATTTGATGAGGACAGATTCGGTAACTTTGCAATGACCTTGGAGGGCGGACACAGCCGCAACAGGATATTGCATCATAAAGATACCACGGGACATGAAATAGTTGTAAAGCTTATTGAAACAGTTAAGGCTCTTCCGAATGTAGAGGTTATGGAAAATGTCACGGTGGCACATCTAGAACAGGTCAAAAATGGCTTTGCCGCAGGTTTGCTTTTGTCTGATGATGCACATGCTACCGTTAAAGCACATAAGGTCATTCTTGCGACGGGCGGTATCGGCAGAGTATTTAAATATACTACCAATTCCGCAATCGCAACTGGCGACGGAATTATGCTTGCAAAAAAGATGGGTGCAAAGATAAAAAATTTAAGCTTCGTTCAGTTCCATCCCACGGCATTTGCGGCGGCGGGAGGCAGAGAGAGATTTCTCATTTCTGAAGCAGTGAGAGGTGAGGGTGCATATTATCTTAACTGTAATATGCGAAGATTTTTGTTCGATTACGATACTCGCGGTGAGCTTGCTCCGAGAGATGTTGTTTCGCGCCATGTTATTGAGGAGTCAAGAAAAACCGGCAGCGAGAAATTTTATCTCGATATTACCTATAAGCCTGCGGAGTTTATAAAGGACAGATTTCCTGGTATATATAAAAAGTGCCTTGAAGAGGGTGTCGATATAACACGCGATCCCATTCCCGTTTTTCCGTGTCAGCATTACCTCATGGGTGGAATAGATGTTGATACTTGGGCAAGAACCACCGTTTCGGGGCTTTATGCCTGCGGGGAGTGCTCACATACAGGGGTTCACGGTGAAAACCGATTGGCAAGCAATTCGCTCCTTGAGGCTATGGTCTTTTCGCGCCGCGCCGCTATTGATATTTCTGCAAATTTGGCAACGCAAGATGAAAGAGAAGCTCCGATCGGAGATGCAAGTGAATGGTTTGTTGCTGACGGTGACGATTTGCCCAAGGGCTTAAGGACAGCAGTAAGAGAAATATTGCAAAAAAGCTTTTTTGTATTTATTAATAAGGATGAAGTCAGAAAGGGTATACCTATAATTGAGGAAACCTTAGAGCAGTTGGATAAGGGTACATTCAAAACATCCCGCGATCTGCTTGAAGCAACAAGTATAGTTACACTTGCTGATATAATTTTAAAGGAGGTACTTGAAAGATGATGCTGCCGCAGTTTTATGTTGATGATATTATTAAACGTTCAATAACAGAGGATATCCCTTATATTGATGTTGCCACAGATTTGTTGATAAATGATGAGCAGATGGGAACTGCCACATTTCTTGCAAAGGCAGAGGGTGTTGTTTGCGGTATTGATATTGCCATCAGAGCAATAGAGCTTCTTGATGGGAATTTAGAATATACTATTTACAAGAAAGACGGAGACAAGGTCACGAAAGGCGATATCATTGCAACGGTAACGGCAAAAACAGCCTGCCTTCTCAAGGCGGAAAGAACTGCCCTCAATCTTATGCAGAGAATGAGCGGCATTGCGACAATGACGGCAAATATGGTAGAGCTTGCGGGTGATAAGGTTGCAGTCAGCGATACTCGCAAAACTACGCCAACTCTTCGCGCACTTGAAAAATACGCAGTTATGACAGGAGGCGGCAAAAATCATCGTTTCTGTCTTAGTGATGCTGCTATGATAAAGGATAATCACGTCGATGCGGTAGGCTCCATCACTGCCGCAGTGGCTACATTAAGAGAAAAACTCGGTCACACTACCAAAATAGAGGTCGAGGTTCGTAATTTTACGGAGCTTGATGAAGCAATAAAGAGCGGCGCCGATATAATTATGCTTGATAATATGAACTGCGAGCGGATGACGGAGGCGGTAAAGATAGTTGCAGGAAGAGCAAAGACGGAAGCCTCGGGCAATATAGATGCCGCTAATATAGCCGAAGTCGCAAAGACGGGTGTCGATATAATTTCTCTCGGTGCGCTGACTCATACGGTAAAAAGTATGGATATTTCCATGAAGATAAAATAAACATAATACGGGCGGCATCTGCCGCCCGTAATTTATTAAAAATCACAAGATTGCTATTGACAATCACTTGACTGCGTGATATAATCTAATTACGGCTTAACCGAAAATATTTTATAAAAAGGAAGTAAGGTTATAAAATGAAAAAATCAGTATCAATAGCCATAGGTGTTGCAGTTTCTGCTGTGATATTGTTTGTTACCTATTGGTTTACATTGCCTGCTATAAACCTTAGAAGTATCGGCTTTTGGATGTTTTTGATATTTGCTGCGGTGGTTTGCTTTGTGTGCATCGGCGGCGCAAATATGATGAGCGATTTGCGTCATATAGTCAAGGATGGCATGAACGGTAAGACGACACCTAAGCTACCTAAGCCTGTCAAATATTTTGGATATGCTGTGGGCGGAGTATTTGCGCTTATGATAATCGGCGGTATTATCGGCTTACCCATATTTAATGCAAGCTCGTATAAGGAGCTTCTGCCGTTGTCGGACGGAAATTTTTCTCAAGATGTAGCAGAACTCAGCATGACTCAGATTCCTGTTGTTGACCGCGATTCGGCAGAAAGACTCGGTAGCAGAAAATTAGGAGAAATGAGCGATCTTGTTTCTCAGTTTGAGATAGAAAGCGACTATACTCAGATAAATTATCAGGGTCGTCCTGTACGAGTAACTCCTTTGGCTTACGGTGATATTATCAAATGGATAAACAACCAAAGCAAAGGCTTGCCGGGCTACGTTATGGTAGATATGACCACGCAGGAAACGACTCTTGTCAGATTGGATGAGGGTATGAGATATTCTCACAGCGAAATATTGCTTCGCAATCTTGACCGACATCTTCGCTTTAATTATCCCACCGCGATATTTGATGATGTCTCATTTGAAATTGATGAAAACGGTACTCCCTATTGGGTGGCTTCTGTTGTGACATACAAGATAGGAATTTGGAACGGTACGGATATTAAGGGTGCGGTTCTGTGCAATGCAGTAACAGGTGAATGTCAGTATTACGATGTTAAGGAAATACCGGATTGGGTAGATCAGGTTTATTCAGCCGACCTTGTAATAGAGCAACTTAATTATAACGGATTATATACAAACGGCTTCTGGAATTCAATTTTCGGACAGAGCGGAGTTTTACAAACTACCGAGGGTTATAACTATATTGCAATTGATAACGATGTTTGGCTTTATACGGGTATGACCTCTGTCGTCAGCGATGAATCCAATGTAGGCTTTGTCTTGGTTAATATGAGAACTAAGGAGGGCAGATATTATTCCGTTCCCGGAGCAGAGGAATATTCTGCAATGGCATCTGCCGAAGGACAGGTACAGAATCTTGAATATACATCTACATTCCCGATACTTCTTAATGTAGGTGACCGTCCCACGTATTTTATGTCACTGAAGGATAATGCCGGACTTGTAAAAATGTATGCCTTTGTTGACGTTGAAAGCTATCAGGTTGTTGCAACGGGCTCAACGGTAGATGAAGCACGGGAAAACTATATCGCAAAACTAAAAAGTGAAGATGTGGAGATAAAGGAAGAGATACCTCAGCATAATGAAGTCGAGGGTGAGATTTACAGAATTTCCTCGGCGGTAGTCAACGGTAATACGAAATATTACTTTACGCTGTTGGAGAGCGAAACGGTTTATGCTGCAGATATTTCTGTTTCAGATAAGCTTCCCTTTGCTCAAGTCGGAGATATAATTAAGATTCAAGCTGACGAAACGGGTAATGTAAAAAGTATGGAACTGATATATAAGGATGTTCCTCAAACGCTTCCGGCTTAAGGGTAAAATAATCCTTGCAATATGTAAAAACACCATATATAATAGTGTCATGGAATTTCTGTGGCACTATTTTTTGTATGAAAGGACATTGCAAATATGAGACTTAAAAAGCTTATTAAGTTTACATCCCTTATGCTTGCGGCGACAATGCTTTCGGCATGCACTCCGTCATCTCAGGATAATACATCTTCACAGGAAGAACAGGAGCCTCTGATTAATGCACAGGAGCATCTTGCCGTGCTTGACGGCGGATATGCCGTTTATTCTCCTGATAAAAATGTTGTTATGGCACTCGGGGCTGGGGAAAAGCTTTGTTATACTGTCAGTAAGGGCTCTCAGGAATGGATACGACCGTCTGTAATGGGTGTGACTGTGGGTAAGATCTCTTATTGCAAAAATTTCGAGATAATTTCTGCCGATGTCAGTTATATTAAGGAAGACAGAACGCTACTTGGCAATCAAAGCACGGTAAAAGCACGCTGTATTGAAACCGTATTTAAATTAAAGCAGGAGGATAAAGAGTTTTCTATTGAGGTACGTGTCTATAACGACGGCGTGGCTTTCAGATATCTCTTGCCGGAAGCGGGTCAGACTTCCCGCCTTACGGAAGATACCACTTATGCACTTCGCTCAGATGTTACCGAATGTTGGTACAGTGTATATACGGGAGAAGCCGGTTCCCGCGACTATGAATCTGTTGCCGAGGCGCATGCTCCCGATGAAATGCAGACTAAGCCTGTATATGCTCCCATGACTGCAATAGTAGGAGACAATCAGGGATATATAAGTATCATGGAGGGGGATATTAATCAATCTTACCCCGGAACTACTCTTTCAACCTTAGGCGATGCTACCTTCGGGACTTCATTTATGTCTACTGCCATCTTCCCTAAAGATACTCCCATGACGACGGCGTGGCGCCTTATTAACATTGCCGATGATTTAAACGGCCTTGTCAATAATTATAATATTTATACCCTAAGTGATTTGCCCGATGAAACACTCTACAGCGATACTTCTTGGATAGAGCCTGGCAGAAGTACTTGGTCTTGGGTTGCCGAAGGATTTTTCGGTGAATATGGCTGGGGCGGTATTCCCACCGTATCTATGATGGAAAGATATATTGATGTTGCAGCAAAGCTGGGTTATGAATATAATATAATTGATGACGGTTGGCCCAAATGGACGGATTATAAGAATTCTCTTGCAAATCTCGGTGCTCTGGGTAATGCAAATAATGTTAAGCAGATACTTTGGGGCGCTGTTACCTCGGGCACGGCAGGCTACAATAAAATGCAGAACGAGGAGGAGATGAACGAATTTATCACCTTCCTTAAAGAAACTAACATGTCGGGTGCCAAGGTAGACTTTTGGTGGGATGAGTCAAACACAAAAACCACTGAATTGCAACAATATCTCCTCACTGAGGCAGCAAAACAGCAGCTTGTAATCGATTTTCACGGCTGTAATAAAAACAGCGGCTTTAATATTACCTATCCAAATGAGTTAAGCCGCGAGGGTATACACGGCGGAGAATATTTCCAAATGGCAAGTGCAGACAAGGTTGAATATTCAAAGCTTATCAACAGTCAGATGTTCACTCGCTATCTATGTGGACATGCCGATTGGACTCCGGGTACCTATAACGCAATGGAAATAGGCTCTATCATCTGCATAGATTCTCCGTTGATGGTTATTGCATCAAAGCCCGAGGATATCTTAAACAGTCCGGCTGTTGAATTTATTAAATCTATTCCCACTGTCTGGGATAGGACATATGTACTTTCTGATAGCAGAATAGGAACGTATTCTGCATATGCAAAGGAAAGCGACGGAGTTTGGTTTGTCGGCGCAGTCGCATCCGATACAGTGACGGGCGCAAAGGTAACCTTATCTGAATTTCTGCCTGATGGCGAGTATACAGCTGAGGTCTGGTACGATAACGGAAATAAGATGGAAAGCAAGACTTTGACTGTAACCAAGAATGATGTTATTGATATTGGCGATCTTTCTGCAGGTGAGGGTTATGCTATCCGCCTTTCAAAGCTGATATTAAGTCAGTACGGCGGAGAAATCAAGGGAGATATAACCGTTTCTGCCCCCAAGGGTGCCACTGTCAAATATACCGTTGACGGAACAGACCCCGCAACTTCGGAAACTGCAATGGAATGTAACGGTACTATTACTCTTAATGAGTCGTGCCGCATAAAGGTTGCAATAACCGAAGGTGAAGGAGTGGGCACGGCTCTTAGCTATCAATTTAATAAGATTGGATAATGTCAGCGGCGTCGGATAAATCGACGCCGCTTTTTACCGTAGCCCGCGGAACACTCGGCGAGGTTTTTAAAACGAAAAATAAGGTATTGACATTTGATTTTGTGTGCGATATAATAACGGAGCTGTCTTGAAGGAGGCGGCAGAGCTTGAGGGGAAATTTTGAACAGTTTAAAAACAATGAAAAAAAGGCTTGACAAGACGACCTGAAAGTGATAAAGTAATAGACCGTGCGAGTG
>CAYRPK010000082.1:0-6387 GCA_964426175.1 uncultured Eubacteriales bacterium
AAAAAAGTAGAGCATAATTGGAGAAAATCCGTTAAAATGGAAGCGTCAACAAACCATGAACGGAGGAACCAATATGCTCTACACACATTTTACTCGAGAAATACTCGGATTGCAAGAGGTAATCATAACAAAAGTTGAAAGTAACGAAAATAATCTGATAATTAATGCAGAACTTGAAAGAAAAAAGCATAATTGTATCAGTTGCGGTACCGCAACTGATACAATTCACGACTATCGCAAACAGACAATTAAAGATATTCCTGCTTTTGGTAAGCTTGTCAGTATCGTTTTAAGAAAACGAAGATATAGATGTCCCAATTGCGGTAAGCGATTCTTTGAAAACAATTCTTTTCTTCCTAAATACCATAGAATGACAAACAGACTATCTGCTTTTGTAATTAACAAACTCACTGATGAAAGATCATTCACCAGTGTTTCTAAAGAAGTTAATTTATCTGTTTCTACAGTTATCAGAATATTTGATAAGGTTTCTTATCCTAAAGCTAAGCTGCCACAAGTGTTATCTATTGATGAATTCAAAGGTAATACTTGGGGAGAAAAATACCAATGTATTCTCACCGACCCTGTAAACAAAATCGTTTTGGATATATTACCCGAGAGATACGACAGCTATCTGACAAGCTATTTTAAACAGTTTCCAAAAGTAGACAGAGAAAAAGTTAAGGTTTTTGTCAGTGACATGTGGCAGACTTATTCCAAAGCTTCTGATATATGGTTTAAAAATGCAACACAGATCGTTGATAAATATCATTGGATAAGGCAAGCTATTTGGGCATTTGAAAGGATCAGAAAAGACGAACAAAAGAAGCTGGATCCAAAACTAAGAAAATACTTTAAGCGGTCAAGGTCATTATTAATTAAAAGATATGATTGCTTAAATGATGATGAAAAGCAACAGGTGAATGTTATGCTTTATTATTCTGTTAACATAAGCCGGGCTCATTGGTACAAAGAGGCCTTCTTAAAAATTCTTGATTGCAAAGATACTGATAAAGCAAAAGCTGCTTTAATTGAATGGGTACAAAATGCTGAATGCTGTGGCTTAGTACCTTTTGAGAAATGTGCTAATACAATGCAAAATTGGTATTCCGGCATTATCAATTCTCTATCTTCTCACATTACAAATGGCTTTACTGAAGGTTGCAACAACAAAATTAAAGTTCTTAAAAGAAATGCTTACGGTTACAAGAACTTCAGACGTTTCAGAAACCGTATTTTACATATTTTCTCTCATCAATATTCATACAAAAATCAAGCAGCTACTTTATCGTAACTGCTTGACTCTTAATTCCGTTTTAACTTTTTACCCCAACTATTGACATTGAACCAAAAAAGTCTGTCGACATATAATCAACAGACTTTTTCCTTAACTTTTATTTTTCTTTTTACGCTTAATGGTAATAACAATAATTACCACAGCTACCAATACGACTGCACCGCCTGCAACAATTGCAATTATCCAAATAACGCCATCTTTGGTATCTCCGTCGGCACTGTCATTGTTAGTACCCAACGTATTTTTTGAAGTATTGGATGATGACAGATTGGCATACTTGTTTTCCTCTACTAAAAGTACCGTCCTTGCAAGTTCAGCAGCTGCCGCGTCAAGCTCGCCCTGTCCGACTTGTTCATTGTTCAGCACAGTACTCATTGCTTCCTTTGCTGCTTCGTAGAGCTTTACACCCGAAATAAAGCAATTATCCGTGCTTACATTACCGTATCTCGATAAAAGCTCTTCTGCCATATATTTTTCGCCTTGAGGTACAAGCTCATTCATAACCTTTGTCCATGCCGCTTTCACATCATCCTCATCGGGACTTTTCTTGGTAACAATCTCCGTCGCATCCGCAACTGTGGATGTGTTCATGCCGATTTTTGTTGCATATTCACAAAGTAGCGCCAAACCATCCTCACTGAGATGCTTATATGTAACTATTCCGCTCATTCTCAGCAGTTCAAAGGTAACAGCATCACAATCCTCTGACGTTGCCGTTACTGAATGAAGCACATCATCTGCAAATCGAAGAGTATTATCAAACAAATCGTCTATCTCATCAACTACCTCTGATTTGTCTATATCCTCTGCATAATCGACAACTTTACCTAACAAATCCTTTATAGAGTTGTTTCTCCAATCATCTTTCTCTTCGTCATCTTCTTCTGAATAATCAGCATCCAACCATTGGCTGTCTAACCAAGCAAGGCGTTTACCTAAAAATTCCTTTAAATCGTCACACGCCTCTTTCATATCGTCAGCATCAACATAAGTTTCATCCGCCTTGACACTTGCGCTCAGATATGCTCCAAGCTCATCAATGCTGTTATACATTTCTTCAAATATAGTACTTCTGTATTGCTTGTATCTTTCCTTAAGTGCCTGCTTAAAATCCGGATGCTCGTAATACAGCGCCTTATGCCATGGGCTTGAACTGTTGATTATCATAAATCCTTCAACAGTGTCCCCTCTCGTCAGATCGTCACTGTGATTATTATCGGTTTCATTATCCCAATCAGCGTTACCGTAAGCTAAGTCAAAATCCCAAAGAGATGTCATTTCAATAACCTCGCTGTTTTCACGCTTAATCATAAAACAGCTTGTTTTGAAATTGCCGTCTACGTTTTTGGCAACTTCATTCATGATAACGAAATCCACCCACGAATCTACATCAATATATTTGGTATAATCTTCATCGGATTTTCCCATAACTGCTGCATCGAGTCTTTCAAACAAATCCTCCAGACTGTCAAGCATTTCCTGCGTAGGCTCTTCAGGATCTTTTAAAGTAAAAAGGTCAAGATCATCATGAACCTGATAAGGACAGCTAAAACAAATATCAAGAGAATCCTCTCCTAATTTACCCTCAACATTTTTCTCGATAAGATAGCCGCCGTTAATATTGTCTGCGGTAGCGTCCTCTATATTTATCTTATCTTTTTCATTACGGACGCGCTCACACAACGCATAGATACCGGCATATTCATCGTTAAAATACACCTCTACCAATTCGCAGTTGGCACAGTATTCAATGCCTTCAAGCTTTTGTCCTGCTTTATATGTAATGTAGTTACGAATAAGCGAATCGTCACTTGCAGGAGTAACGAGTGCATAGCGGCGTGTATTGACAAGTCCCAAAAGCGAAGCCTTCTCGTCAAGGTTTATGGAATACGGTTTTTGGCTCTTTGACCAAGAATAATTACCTCTGCCCTTTATTTTACCCGTTGCGGCAAAATCTCCCGTTGCAAATTCCTTAGTGCCTGCTTCTATCGCAATAGTAGCTTTTGTCCACTCTGCTTTTGTAACATCATCTATACTGCCTTCAATTTCAATCTTGATTTTAGGAAGCTCCTCTGCTGATGCGCAAATAACAATATTCTCCAGCATATCAACACTGACACTTCTGCCCTTCACTGCATGATAGGTGATATTAACCGTTCCGTCTTCCTCGACGGTATCGGTATAAAGTGCTTCTCCGTCAAAAATCTGCGAATAATCTTCTGAAAAACACCAGCCTTCTTCAAAAGAAAAGCTAAAAACTATGTCCTTTGTTTCGGTAAATGTAAAGACATCTCCTGTAAGCTTTCCTTCAACAAAAAGATTCTCCGCATTATTGACTATAACATTATCATAAGCAACAGGCTTAATATAATACGGTTCACCCGTAACAGCCGAAGCAGAAAAACACGGCAAAAAGCTTTGTGCACTCAACGCCGCCATTGCAAATGCGGCTAAATATTTATGTACTCTCATGTCCTATTCCCTACTCTCTTCTATTGACAGTTTTCATTGGTGTTTTCTTCAACGGTGCTTTCACCTTGAACCGTCTTTGCTGCTTTTTTCTTCTTTATCTTTACAATAATAATTATAATAATAATTATTACGGCAACAAGCAAAATTACACTCGCTATTATATACGGCAAATAATCCGTAAGTAAGCTTCCTCTATCCTGAGCTTCAACGGATAATCCCGTAAATGCGCTTGCTACCGCCACTAAAGCCGAGTCTATTTCCGATTGCTTAGAGGTGCTGTCCTCAGCAATCTCTATTCCTGCCTTAATAGCCTTTTTAACTATTCGCACAGTAGTTGCACCGTAATCATTTGCAGAAATATCTTCATATTGGAATACAAGTGCCTCAAGAATATCCTTATCTGTATTTACGCCGTACAATGCATCTGTAACATCATACCACGCTTCTTGAATATTCTCTGTACCCACTGCACTTTTTGCCGCTGATACCGCAGCGCTCAGTCCCACCGAGCCGCCTTTTGCCTCCGCACAATCTGCATAAAGCTCTAACGTTTTGCTTTTTAAATCATCAAAGGTCAAAATACCGTACAGTCTTATTATCTCTACTGCAGCAGTATCAATATCTGCTTTTGCCGCATTTTCATTATTTAAAAGTGCTTTACCGCAAAGAACAGCATTGTTAAAGCTATCCTCCAAAGCACGTCCCATAAACTCAAATTCGAGACCTTCTGCTTGCTTTAAAACCTTAAGAAGTAATTTTTTCTCCTCAGTGGTCGATGTGGGTAAAGCTTCTTCCTTTTCCTCAACGCCCAACCACTGACTGTCAAGCCACTCTACGCGCTCAACAATCCAGCTTCTGAGATCTTGGACCGACTCTGATACATTGTCAGCTTTCACCCACTTTGTATCTTTCTTAACCGCATTAAAGATATATGCCGCACCCTCATAGGTTAAGTCAATCATATCCTGAATTATCGTCGTTCGATATTTCTCATAGGTCTGACAAAGCTGAGCTTTAAATTCATCATCCTCATAGAGAGCCTTGTACCACGGGTTTGAACTGTTGATTATCATAAAGCCCTCGGCAGTATCTGCATTAGGGCAGTCACGGCGATCGTTAAATTCGCTCGCATTATTTGAATTTAGGTTGCCAAAAGCATAGTCAAAATCCCAAAGCGCAGTCATAGAAATAACCTCGCTGTTTTCAGGCTTCACCATAAAACAGCTTGTTTTTAGGTTTCCGTCAACATTTTTTGCAATTTCCTGCATTATTGCAAAATCTATCCAGCTTTCAACATCAATATATTTAGAATAATGCTCGTCAGAGATACCCATTACGGAATCGTGTAATCTTTGCATAAGCTCTGCAAGATAATCGCACATTTCCTGATTAACCTCAGACTCGTCAGGGTCCTTACATGTAAAGAAATCCTCATTTACATTCGCCTGATACGGACAGTTAAACCACGCTTCTGTTTCAAAATCAATCTTATCGCTGATATTTTTTTCTATTACATATCCACCGGTAATATTTTCAGGAGTTGCTTCTTCTATGTCAATTTTATTCTTTTCAGCAGCAACTCTTTCACATAAAGTATAGATACCGTAGTTTGAATTGTTGATATAAACATTTATCATTTCGCATTTGACAGTATAACCTATACCGTCAAGACCAAGTGCAGATTTATACATAACGTAATTCCTCAAAAGCGAAGAATCAAGCGACGTTGTAATGAGCGCATATTTACGCGTTTCGGGAATATCGCAAAGGGAAGCCTTTTCGTCAAGGTTAATGGAATACGGCTTTTGGTCGGATTTTTGCCAAGAGGTATTTCCTCTTCCCTTAATCCTACCCGTACCGCCGTAAGAACCGCTTGAATACTGCTTTGAACCAAGCTTAAGTTCAAAGGTTGCATTAGTCCATTCATCCTTAGAAATATCCGAAACTCGGCCATCAATTTCAATGTAAAGCGTGGCAAGCTTATCAGCAGTTGCATTCAAATTTACGGTTTCCAAAACAGAAAGAGGAACCGTTCTTCCTTTTTTTGCCTTATATGTAACAGTTAAAACATCGTCCTCTTCTGTCACTCTTACATAAGTAGAGTCACCCTCAAAAAGCGCTGAATAATCCTTACTATATTGCCAACCATCCTCAATTTTCACAGAGAATGAAAGAGTTTTGCTCTCTTCAAAAGTAAAAAGTTCGCCCGAAATACTGCCCTTGACCGTAAGGTCACTATTCTCGTTCAAAGAAAAACCGTCAGATATTTTGGGAGTTACGGTAAAATCAACTGTATCTGCAAGCGCTGTAACAGGGATACATGCGGCAAAAACCTGCAAAGAAATCAGCCCACTTAGCAAAACAGATATCGTCTTTGTGAAAAAAGCCTTTTTCATACAAGTACGTTCCTTTCAAAACGGAATAAATTTGTATAATATCAATAAACATGCTATAAAATTATACAGTATTTTAGGCAATAATTTTATAAGTATTTTATTCCTATCTGTAAACATTATGATAACAAAAGCTGTCGGCATAAAAACACCGACAGCTTTTATTGAATTATTTCCGTTTGCATCATAAAAATACGAATACTTTCCGTATACCTCATTATCCAC
>CAYRPK010000083.1:0-4567 GCA_964426175.1 uncultured Eubacteriales bacterium
TGACTGCACCCTCAGCGGTCCATTTGACAATTTGTTTCTTACCTGACTCTCAGCATCACAGGTTCTCTGTAAAGGCATAATTGCCGTTATCTCCGCTTCAACGGTTTGAATGTTTAATTTTATTGCATTATATTATTTTTTACCTATCTTGTCAATAGGTAATTTTAAATTTTTTCTGTTTTTTGCACTGGCTTTGATGTGTGTTCTATCAATGAAAGCAACACTGGGGTCAACCATACGGTTATTCAATGCTTTGTTTAAGATATGCTCAAGGATTTTAGTTGTTAATTCCTCAGGAAAGCGTTTGCAGAAGGCATAACTCACCGTTGCAAAGTGTGGAATTTCTTCCAACAAATTGTATCCTAAAAACCAACGGTAAGAAAGCGTATCTTGAATTCGTTGATGTGTCTGTCTCAAAGACGGTATTCCGTACAAATGTTGTATGAGTACCATTTTAATTAAGACAACGGAATACATTCCGGGACGACCGTTGTCGTGTCAGTAATACGGGTCTAAACGTTCATAAATCCATTCATATTCAATGCAATTACCTTTGTCGAGGAAGATTTATTTCACTGTACTGTCAAAAAAGAGAAGCTTCAACGAAAAAGCTTCTCTTTTTTGCTCGCTGTTACATTAAATTTCTCTTCAGGCGTAAGTTGTCGGCAATCATAGCGATAAATTCACTGTTTGTCGGCTTACCGCGGATATTGCTTACAGTATATCCAAAGTAGGAATTAAGCGTATCAATATCGCCGCGTTCCCACGCCACTTCGATTGCATGACGGACCGCTCTCTCAACACGCGACTGCGTTGTATCGAATCTGCGTGCCACCTGCGGATACAATTCCTTCGTTACATGACTGAGATAACTGATATCTTTAATTGAAAGAAGTATTGCCTCGCGTAGGTAATAATAACCTTTGATATGTGCCGGTACGCCAATGCGGTGCAAAATCTCAGTAATTTCATGCTCTAATTTGGAATCTGTAATGCCACCGGAAACAGTATTATAATCTACCACCCTACTGTATTGTGCCTTGTCGGCTCGTGCAGTTTCCGCAAGACGTCGAATTCGCTCGGATAAAAGCATAAAATCAAAAGGCTTTGTCAAGAAATATGCCGCACCGGTTTCCATTGCCTCACGCTGAATGAAAGAGCTGGTCATGTTCGAGGTCATTATAAATTTTGTATAAACCTCTGCCTTGCCCTCAACAAGTCTGCGCATAACTCCGATTCCGTCGAGATTTTTGAGCGATGTTGCTAAAATTGCTACATCGGGGTTGTTTTTGACAATAGAATCCACAACGGCAAGTCCGTCATTATCCTCTATTATGACATTAAACCCGTTTGACTCAAGAATTTCGCCGCAAAGCTTTGCAAATTCAAGATTTTCGTCTGCTACCAACACATTAATTCCGTTTGCCATAATTATGTCCTCACTTTTTTGTAGATTGTATAGAAATAATATCATACTTTGTAATTATTTTCAAGAGCCATATTCCATAATTTACCAAACATTCTAAAAACAATTCTCCGTTTTATGTCGAAATATACGTATTTTTGAAAAAATATAGCCTGAATTATGCATATATTTCTGCTTTTATGTTTTAAGGCGTTGAAACTCAGCATTAGTTGACGACAAAATAAAATTTTTGCAGTAAAAAGTGTGCAGCCCATCAATATAGACTGTACACTTTTTTGAAAACTTATTTTCGTTCCTCGCCTAAGAAAAATACTGCCACCAGTCCGGGACCGGTATGAGTACCGATAGTAGAGCCGATAAATGTATAGCATACATCCTTAAAGCCTATTTTTTCTTTAATAGCTTCTCCATAAATCATGGCTTTCTCCAAATTATCCGCATGGCTGATATAAAGAGTCTGCTTTTCCGGATTTTTAACAATGGATTCTACTATAGCACAAAAGCGATTAAGCGTACCTCTGTCTCCGCGAGCCTTATCAAAGACCTGAAGACTTCCGTTCGGTGCAAGATTAAGGATAGGCTGTATTCCCAAAAGGTGAGCGAAATTCTTACTTGTGCGGCTTACCCTGCCGCCGCGATAAAGATATGTCAAATCCGATGTTGTGTAATAAGCATGAGCCTTGTGCTTGTTTTCATTGAGCCAAGCTGCAGTTTCCTCAATAGTCTTTCCTTCATCTCGAAGCTGTGCGGCTATTAGAGTAAGCATACCTACTCCCATGGATGCAGAAATCGAATCAATAACAACTATCTGAGCATCGGGATTGCTTTCTCTAATGAGCTCACTCGCTCGAAGACCGTTTTCATAGGTACCCGAAATCGCACTGCCCAACGATATGTGCAAAAT
The DNA here is from genome assembly GCA_964426175.1 of uncultured Eubacteriales bacterium. Classification (GTDB taxonomy): domain Bacteria; phylum Bacillota; class Clostridia; order Oscillospirales; family CAJFTT01; genus CAYRPK01. Next base: position 2,331 of record CAYRPK010000083.1, read on the forward strand.
CTGTTTACTTTCTGCAAGCATCGGAGTCCAAAAATCCACATATTCCATCATGTTTATCTGGCTTGTTTTGGGCTCCTTGTCGGCACGAATCTTATTGTAAAAAGCGATGATATCTGTTTCTTCCATGGTATCGGTAATTGCTTCCCCATCCATTGTATAGGTCATCATCAACGGTCTTATATCTTTCTGTCGGCACATTTCAAGCGAAAGGTCGCTGCTCGAATCTGTTGTAATTATAAAACTCATAAATCAAAATCCTCTCCTATGATTGTTGCAAGGCGTAGCGTTCTGCTATCGTATATAAATATTATACATTTTTTATAATTTGTCACCCTACACTATTATTTTTTAATTCTAACCATCTCTTCTATGCGGTAGAATTTCATTTTTTAAACTCTCCTCTCAGTAGAATTGACGTTTTTGCTTGCTTTATCGGCTATTATATGTTATACTGTTTAAGAAAAAAGGTGTTTTTAACAAGAGAATAATCGTATTTACTGTGCGTATTTTTTTTAAACTTATTACTATTTGTATATCAAGGAGGCGGTTTTATGGAACAATTAAGACAAATCATTGCTAATAATATAGTCGAGCTTAGAAGAAAATCGGGATTAACGCAAATTGAGCTTGCCGAAAAAATCAATTATTCCGATAAGGCTGTTTCAAAATGGGAGCGTGGCGATTCTCTACCGGATGTTGCCGTTTTAAAACAGCTTGCCGATTTGTTCGGTGTTTCTGTTGATTATCTTTTGACTGATGACCATAGCACGCCTGTAGCTCTCCAAAGTGATATTCAGCGGCGCAAGGTAAACCACCTTATTATTTCTCTGCTTTCCATGATGATCGTATGGACAGTCGCGACAGTGATTTTTGTTATTTTGGGTATGATACCGTGGTCAAATATTGATGAGCCTCTAACTCGTATATGGGTTGTGTTTGTTTATGCGCTACCTGTTTCTGCAATTGTACTTATCGTATTTAACACAATTTGGGGTAACCGCCGCAGAAATTATATATTTGTTTCTATTTTAGTTTGGAGTATTGTTGTAGCGCTTTTTCTGACTCTTTGGCTTGTTAATGTAAACTCTGCGCACTTGTGGCTAGTTCTCCTTTTAGGCGTTCCTGCTCAAATTATCATTATCCTTTGGTCTCGACTCAGAATTAAACATACAAAGCAATAATACAGCTTTTCAAGGAAAACTCAGAAGTGTCACTGTATACTTCTGAGTTTTCCTTTGTTTTATTGCAATATTTTTCTTTTTTCGACAAATTTCCCCTTGACGGAAAAGATATATATCAGTAAGATAGACCTTGTAAGCCATGGCTGACCTGTGCTTAATCTTTAAATTTGTCATAACTAAAGTTGAAAGGATGTTTAAATTGTTTGAAAAAGATTGTTTCGGTTTGCCCTTGCCCACCAAAACCGCTAAGTTTGTATCTGAAATCAGAATGGCTGAATTGGGTCACGAATACAATGACTCGATATCTGCTTTAGAGGCGCGTCTTGCTGAATTAACAGCAAAGCTTAAATTTACTCCGCCTGACCAAAAACCCGATATTGAGCAGAGAATCAGCCTTTTGCGCCGCGAAATACATGACGCACGAAAAATCGGTGCCGATGCTGCAGGCTTTTATTCCGGTTCAGGAAATGCCCTGCCCAAAGCATTAGGAGGTGATCTTTCTTGCTAAACAGTAATCAGCTTGTTGGTTTGTGCGAAATTGTTGCAGGTATTGTTTCATTCGATAATTCCGATTCTAGCGAATCACATAGACGTATTATTAAAACCGTACTTGAAATCGTTGAGAAAGAACTTACTTTTAAGCAGAATAGAATTATCTATTGCATTTATTTTAAAGGCATGACTATGAGCGAAACTGCCGATATGCTTGGTGTCTCAGTTCCCGCTGTAAGCAGAGTACATAAGCGTGCTATTAATCGAATAAGACAGTATGTCCGATACTCATCTCTGCGCTCGTAAATTTACACAAGAAAAGCCCTGCAAGATTCTTGCAGGGCTATAACAGAAAACTGCTTAATTTTTCATTTAATGAAAGGAGAATTAAGCACGACGTGCTTTGCAGGATGCAGTAAGTGCAACAACTGAAGCGAGAGCAATAACTACAAAGAGAGCAATTGACTCAACGCCGCCGTCAGGATTCTTTTCTGCATCATCAGTCTTGGTGTCTTCAGTAGAAGTAGTGCTATCGGTCTTGTCTTCAGTAGAAGTAGTGCTATC
>CAYRPK010000083.1:4667-6350 GCA_964426175.1 uncultured Eubacteriales bacterium
TGTCTTCAGTAGAAGTAGTGCTATCGGTCTTGTCTTCAGTAGAAGTAGTGCTATCGGTCTTGTCTTCAGTAGAAGTAGTGCTATCAGTCTTGTCTTCAGTAGAAGTAGTGCTGTCAGTCTTATCTTCAGTAGAAGTAGTGCTGTCGGTCTTGTCTTCAGTAGCAGCTTCTCCGATTACTTCAATTTCCCAAATAGAGGGATTCTTATACTTATCTTCAGCGACTTTTGAGCAAAGAACACGTAAGTACTGGGTTTTAACAGAAGCAATTGTAGCAACATCGGTGTAACGTGTGGCTGTACCATCCTCACCTGCACCCGTATTCTCTACGCGAGCTGCAAATTCTGCATCAATGTCAGTCCAATTTTTGCCATCAGTAGAAGACTGGAGAACATAGCCGTCTTCAGCAGCTCTTGCAGTTTCCCAATCAATGGTTACTTTGGTAATTGTATATTCTTTACCAAAGTCGAGTGCTACCCAAGCAGTCACTCCATCTGCAACTTGGGCATTAGTCTGCCAACGGGTAGAATAGCTACCATCGTTAACTCCATCAGCAGTGAAAGCAGGGTACTCTGTGCTTACACTATCAACAGTAACCTTCGCCTGAGGAGCAATGTTAGTAGCTGCTGCAGATACGCCAAGCATGCTTGTTGCTAAAAGAGCTGCACAAACAAGTGAGTTGACTGCAATTTTGAAAAAGTTTTTCATGTTTATAACCTCTTTCCTATTTTTGCGCAGACTAAAAATACTGCGTAATTATTTGCTATAATTATAGCATTATTGTTCAGTTGTGTCAATATAATTATTTATTCAAATTACATTTTTATACAAAAAAGGGATTTCAATATTGAAATCCCTTTTTATTATTTAACACTGAGTTAAATCTAATTAGGCACGCTTTGCCTTAACAGAAATAACAACGATAGAAGCTGCTGCAAGAAGAGCTACAACTACCCAAAGAGCAACAGTCTCTACACCACCGGGTACAGTATCAGCTGCGGGAGGAGTTACAATAGAATCAACTTCAGCTAAGCCGAGAACTTCAATTTCCCAAATAGAGGGATTGTAGTTCTTATCGTCGCCGGCCTCGGTGATATAAACACGGAGATACTGAGTATCAATCTCTTCGAAGGTTACAACGTCAGTATAGTGAGAACCGGCTTCATCCTTCTTCTCTTCACTACGTACTACCTTAGCATCAGCGATGTCTACCCAAGTCTCACCATCGGTAGAAACCTGAAGAACATATCCGTCTTCAGCTGCTCTGGAGGTTTCCCAATCAATGGTTACCTGCTTAATGGTATATACCTTGCCGAAGTCAAGAGATGCCCAAGCTGCTGCGCCGTCCTTTGAAAGGTCGGTAGCAGACTGCCAACGGGTTGAATAGTTACCATCAACTATAGCAGCAATGCCATCACCGTACTTATCGTGGTTGCTATCTGCATTAGGTGTTGCATTGGGAGCGATATTGATCCAATCAAGTGCAGGAGCCTCTTCACTGGGAGTCTCGGAAGGAGTCTCACTGGGAGTCTCGGAAGGAGTCTCGGAAGGAGTCTCACTGGGAGTCTCACTGGGAGTCTCGGAAGGAGTCTCACTGGGAGTGCTTGAAGGATCGTTAGGTACTACAGGAGGCTCGGGCTCTTCACCAAAGGTGAGAACGAGATCTGCACCTGCTACACCCTTAA
>CAYRPK010000084.1:0-6239 GCA_964426175.1 uncultured Eubacteriales bacterium
GACGAGAAGTTCCATCCCAATCAAAGCCCTTGGTTACAGAGATTTCACTATAACTTAAAAAGTAATCATCCATCAAGTTATCGGCTTCGCCAAGCAAAGCAGTCAAACCGTCACCATATTCACATTCTTCAAGTTCTTTCTCAACACTGTCAACAATAGAGGGTGTTGGTGCAAGAGAAACAACCGCAGATGAAATGTTCTCAGATGAGGTGGGTGCAGATGAGGTTACATCTGTCCCGTCGGAGCAAGAAGCCATTGCAGGAATACAGATTATTGCAGTCAAAGCCATAACTGTAGAAAAAAATCTCTTCATAATTCATTTCTCCTATGCAATTTTTAATTTTAAAATTAATATCTTGTCCCTATATTTTATCACATTTTATTATCAAAGTAAAGAATAATTTTTAAATTTCTCGTTGACACATACTCGCTATGCTTACGGGATTTCAGAAAATAAGAGCGGACTTTACATGACATAATCTCGCGGCAAAGTCGCATATTGCCAAAAATTGAGAATGTTTTTCGCCAAAGCGAAAAACTACTTCTTCACTATCCCTATTGCTTATTTACTGCAAAAACAATTGAATTAACGGCAGGACAATAGGTATATGCTGTCTTCAAGTTTTGTTGATAGAAGATAAGTGTTTTTTGTTCAGGTATGCTTTGGCGTGCCTTTCTTATTTTTAATACACTTTTAGTTGCTTTCATAAAGCCTATATGATATCATATAATTAGCAAAAATACCGTAATATCGGAAGGAGCAGGTAGAATGAAGCTTTTCTCAAGAACAACCGCCTTAATCTCGGCTGTGGCCTTACTCATATGCGTCGCCACGCCCGTCGGTGCGAATACTGCATCAAATCCCACGCTGACTTGCGAGACTGCCGACGAATGGACGGCTTTGTTTGATCGCCGTAATCAGACCACCCGCACTTGGCTTGGTGCAGATGGTATATTTACCGTGGCTTTGGATGGCAACGATGCCTTTGCAAGTGCCGACGAAGATACAAATACCTTCTTCATTTTCAGCGATACCCTCATGGGTACGTCAGATTTAAACGGAAAGGTCACCTCGGGCTGGGCAATGCCAAGTCATACCTCAGCGTTGCTTAAAGGCGATACTCCCGAAACCGACAATATGGAGTTTATCTATGGCTACAGAGGAAATATGTCGCCCGACCAGAATATATTCCATGAAAGAAAATGGATGCTCGATTGCTTTGTTATTGACAATCAGCTTTATATACTAGGCTTCAGCCCCTCGGATGATTGGAAGCCGCTGAATATCGATATGTACAAAGTCCCCATCAAAAATAATGAACCTGACTATTCGTTAGTCTCCGAGACTGCGAATATTTCCGAGCTTTGGTACCGCACGGCAGATGATCGCTATCTTTATGCTTTCGGCACGGGCGTTACTCTCAATACCGCATCGGCAGGCGCACCCTATCCCGACGGATATATCTATATTTACGGCTACCGCGATGCAATGAAAGAGGGCAGTCGCAAGGATATGATAGTTGCCAGGATAAAGGAAAGCGACTTTCCCGATTTTTCCAAGCTGACCTATTGGGACGGTTCTGGCTGGGGAAATAATATTCAGGAATGTGCAACCGTACTTAATTCGGTCTCGTGCGAGCTTAGTGTTTCGCCTGTCACAAAGGGCCCGTATAACGGCAAGTATATTGCCGTTTATACAAACAGAACCGAGGGCAGCGAGGTCATGTATGCCATAGGTGATTCTCCGGTCGGTCCCTTTAGTGAGCCTGTCTGCTTTTATACTACTCCCGAGCACGGTCAAACGGGTGCCGATGGAAGTAGTAAGTATTATACCTATAATGCCAAAGCACATCCGCATCTATCCTCCGGAGATAAGCTACTCGTTTCATATAATTGCAATATCCGCGACGGCGAACAGTATTCGGTCGATTATCATCCGCGTTTTCTCTGGCTGGATCTCGATCCCCTTGATGAAGGCGACCTTGACGTCAGTATTGTCACTTCAAGCGAAGCTCCGCAGGACGTGTTAAGCAGTGTTTTTGTCGATGCTTCAAATGTATCGTCCGTCACAGAAACGGATATATCAAATGCGGAGATCTCGTCAGAGAGATCTGCGGACGATGGTAGCCAAACGGCCGCGTTGCCCTGGATGGTAGGCGGTGTCGCGGTAGTTATAGTAGTAGTCGGCTCAGTCTCGGCCACTGCAATTAAAAAGAAAAAATAAGCATCGTTCGATATTGCTTAACAAAAACGTAATAATGAGTTAAAATTTCCATATTAAAAAGATGATCGTTCTTTTTGAATAAAGAAAGGGGTATTTCTATGAGAAGATTTTTCAAAAAAGCCTTGGCATTGTTTCTCTCTGCTATAGTGCTTGCGACCGTAACAGGCGCAAAGCCTTCGAACAGTGTGTGAGCGCTGTCCGTGCCTGCGGAAGCTCCCGTCATTGTCGGAAATATGCCTGATTGCTATACGCCTTCCGAGCAAATGTCCATGAAGGTCAACGGGATAGATGTACCTGTTGTGCAAAGCACAGCCGAAAGCTACGATTTTGCTATGTTTTCGGTGGGTGGCAAGGCAACGGTTACGATAACCGCATCTGAAACCATATCGAGCTATTCCATTACACCCCTTGCAAAGGGTATCACGGGAGTTGTTAACGGTAAAACGCTCACCTTTGAGATCGAAGGCTCGCAGTATCTTATCATTAAGATAAACAATCTCCGCAAACTTGCTTTTGCGGCAGATGAAATACAAACCGATGTTCCAGCGGCTTTGGGTGAAGGAATATATAATATTACCTCGTTGCCTTATAATGCTGACGTTACGGGCAAAAAAGGCTCGACCGAGGCTATCCAACAAGCCATCGACGATGCTCATGCAGCAGGTGGCGGAACTGTCTACGTTCCCGAAGGCTTGTTCTATTTTGATACACATATCATTCTTAAGAGCAACGTGCATATTTACCTTGCACCCGGCGCTATACTTCGCAGTGTCGCCGATCCTTCAAAATATGAAGTCAAATTCTATAAATCAAGCCTCTCTTTAGACGGAACATGGCTTATCTATACAGAAACAAATTCTAAAAACATCCGCATATACGGACGCGGTATAATAGATGCGAACGGCTATGCCATGCGCCAAACCTATAAAATTCTGGGTACGGTTCTTGTTCCGATGCAGTGCAGTAATTTCACTGTTGAGGGCATCGCGATAATCGACGGTGGATTTTGGTCGCTCATGCCCACACGCTCCGACCATGTTATCATTCAGGATACCAAGCACTTTAATGAGAACGACATTCTTTACGAAAATGATGCTATCGACATCTGTGAATCACAGGATGTATTGGTAAAACATACTATCGCAATAAGCGAGGATGATACATATTCAACTAAAACGTGGGGAGATCCGCCTCGTGGGACGGTACTGAATTGGACGGGCGAAACGGAAAATGTCGAGAATGTAGTCTTTGACGATTGCCTAGCGTGGAGCCGTTGCGGCGCATTTAAAGTGGGCTGGGGCTGCTGCAACGAGCAGAAGAATATCACTTTTAAGAATTCCTATGTTTACCGCTCGATGTTTGCAATAAATGTAACCCATAATCAGGGTGAGGCTGCGGTTTCCGACATACTGTTTGAAAATATCGATATCGAAGGCTATTGGCCGAAGGATGCCGGTCAAGGCAGATTGCTTGAATTTAAGATCGAATCGGATGGCGGTGTTAGCAATGTTGCTCTCCGTAATATCAATGTCCGTGATGTTGGAACCATACCGTCAAATTTAAAGGGACGCAGTGACGAATATTATTTTGACGGAGTAACCTTTGAAAATATCTATATCAATGGCAGCGATGTACCGGCGGCTTCTCTTAAGGAGATGAATATCACTAATATTAATGAGTATATCAAGGATCTTAAGATACTGCCTTTTATGGATACTGCCGCTTCAAAGGGCGAAAATTTAGCACTTAATAAAACAGCTTTCTCAAAGTATGGTAATCAGACCGGTAATTCTGCTCCCAGTCTTGCACTTGACGGTAGCACATCGACCCGTTGGGGTACCGCTACAAGCAATAGCAGTGTCGCGGATTACGCGACGGTTCGTAAGACCCAATATTTTACCGTGGATCTTGGCAGTGTAATAGAGTTTAATACAGTTGTTATTAATTGGGAAACTGCATATGCTAAGGAGTATAAGCTCCAGATCTCCAATGACGGTGAGGATTTTACGGATATAAAGCATATAACCAATAGCGCAGGTGGTGTGGAGACCATCAGCTTTGATACCGTCAATGCGAGATATATCCGTATGCAGGGCATACGTGAAGGAACTCAGTGGGGCTACTCGATTTGGGAATTTGAAGTCTATAATGCAAGCGAGGATAGCTTTGGTGCATACGATAAAACCGAGGATTATTTCGGAGTACGAGTAACGGCGCCTGAGGGTGCACTTCCCACAGGCACAGCCCATCGCGTATACCAAATCAACAGTGGAAGCAGATATGATTCCGCAATGTCTGCTGTTGGAGAAGTCCGCAGTGCCGAGGTCTACGAGATAACAATGAGATATGACAATAATACCGTAACACCCGCATCCGCTATGACGGTATATGTTCCCGTACCATATTGTGGTGATGACGCGGAATACAAGGTGTTTAGCTATGACGGGGGTGTAGTAACAGAAGCTTCCTCCAAACTCGAAAACGGTTATGTTGTTTTTGACACTTCGGAAAACGGAGTGTATGTAATAGCACGTCTGGATGACGGACCTGAGTCTTCAGCATTTATCAAGGGTGATGTAAACGGCGACGGAAACATTAACGGAACCGACTATATGCATGTACGCCGCCACTTCCTCGGTACATTTACTATCCCTGATGAAAATCTCGACAGAGCTGATGTTGACAGTGACGGACAGATCAACGGAACCGACTTCATGCGTATCCGCAGACATTTCTTAGGTACTTATACCATCGAAGGCTAAACACAAAATTACCTTGCGCAAAACAGATGTATAATAAAGCAAAATCCTTTCACTTACCTGTGAAAGGATTTTTCAAACTGTAGCCTCCCGTTGGGAGGCTTATTACTATTCGTTTGTCATTCTTATTTTCTTGCCTATTTCTTTCATTCTGAGCTGATTATTAAGAATACTCTTTCTAAGACGCAAATTCTGTGGTGTTACCTCTAAAAGCTCATCCTCGGCTAAAAATTCAAGACATTCCTCTAAGCTTAAGGTCTTGGGAGTTATAAGTCTTAAGGCATCGTCACTACCAGAAGCGCGGGTATTGGTAAGCTGTTTCTTTTTGCATACATTTACAGCTATATCACCTGCTTTGGGTGAAACACCTACAATCATACCCTCATAAACGGGAACGCCCGCACCGATAAACAGAGTACCTCTTCCCTGAGCGTTGAAAAGGCCGTAAGTGATAGATTCGCCCGTTTCAAAGGCTACCAAAGAACCTGTAAATCTGCGCTGAATATCACCCTTATACGGCTGATAATCAAGGAATACGGAATTGAGTATACCCTCGCCTCTCGTATCAGTGAGAAGTTCACTTCGATATCCTAAAAGTCCGCGCGCAGGAATGATATATTCAATTCTCATTCTGCTTCCCTGGGGGGTCATCTGGACAAGCTCGCCCTTTCGTGCACCCATCTTCTGAATAACGTCGCCGCTATTGCCTTCGGGAACGTCTATTATAGCACGCTCCATCGGCTCATAAAGCTTTCCGTCGATTTTCTTATAAAGAACTCTGGGAGTTGAAACAGAAAACTCATATCCCTCGCGGCGCATTGTCTCGATAAGAATGGAAAGATGCATCTCACCTCTGCCTGCAACTTTGAAAGAATCGGTATTTTCACCCTCGGTAACTCTTAATGAAACATCCTTTAAGGTTTCACGATTAAGACGCTCTCTGAGTTGACGTGAAGTGACAAATTTACCTTCTTTACCTGCAAAGGGACTATCATTTACCGCAAAGGTCATTTCAATAGTCGGCTCGCTGATCTTGGTAAATGGCAACGGCTCGACTGCATCATTAGCGCAGACGGTATCACCGATTGTGATATCCGTTGCACCGGCAAAGCAAACTATATCGCCGACGGTTGCTTTTTCAACAGGCTGACGCTTTAAACCGTCAAACTGATATATATTGACAATTCTAATCTTATAAGGATTATGTTTGCCATGGTAATCGGTGATAGTATATTCCTTATTCTGTTCTATAACAC
>CAYRPK010000085.1:0-6166 GCA_964426175.1 uncultured Eubacteriales bacterium
TCGGATGAGGACACCGTTCTCTTTACCTTCCAGGACAGCTTCCTTGGAAACTACGGTAACTATACAAGCTTTGACCCCAATAATCACGGCTACGGCACTACCCCCGGCTTTAACGTTTCTACCATGAAGAATATGGCATATGCTGTATTAACCGGCAAAACTCCTGATCCGAGAAACTTCCAGATGTATACCGAGCTTAACGACGGTCTTTCAAACTATCATCCTGCAGGAAATATTTATCCCGAAGGCTTCTGGCTTGCAGACAGCACCGTAATTGATAATGTTATCTATGTCATTGCAGGTCAGATCTCAGGCGGTTGGGGCAACGGCGTATTTGACCTCTATAAGCATTCACTTAATGCTGACGGCAGCTTTAATATGAGCTCTTCACCCACAGAGGCAGTTGACGGTACTTCTAATACGGCCATCGCAGGAACGGGAACGACAGTGAGCGCATATTCCTTTAATTCAATATATGACGAGGCAAACGACGGATATATCTATCTTTACGGTGAATTTACCAAAAACAACAATAAGCGACTTGGTGTTGCAAGGGTTAAGGAAGAAAACTTCACCACTATGAAGGATGTTACCTATTGGACTGGCAGCAGCTGGTCTTCCGATGTTAATAATACCACCGCTATTTCCAAATACATTCCCGGCGGTGAAAGCAATGTAACTTACATGGAGGAAGGTCCTTTCGCAGGAAAATACTTACACATAGGTACTGAAAACGGCGGCTACGGCAGCATCTTCGGCACAGTAGTTATAGCAGTTTCCGACACCTTGACAGGACCTTTTGAGCAGCCAAGTGAATATAAGCTTTATTGGTCCCCCGAGCGTTATCAAATTTATCAGGGCAGATACGCGGAAAGCGATGACTATTACTATCAGTGGAACTATAACGCAAAGGCTCAGCCTGCAATTTCTGAAGACGGCGAATTATATATCACCTATCATTACGGTCTGCATGATGACAGAGTTCCCTCTTGGGGTTACTTCAGCGCCGTTGCAAAGGAATATGAGCATGCCTCCTTCATCAGAATGTTTGAAATTGAATAAAGGAATGATTGAATTATGAAATTAGGTGTATTTTCAGTATTATTCGGCGATAAAAGCTTAAAGGAAACCTGCGATTATCTTGTTTCAAAGGGTGTTCAGGCAATTGAAATCGGCGCAGGGGGCTGTCCAGGAAAAGCTCATTGTGACCCTGCCGTACTCTTAAACGATAAAGCAAAATTAGAGGAATTTAAAGCAGTTTTAAAGAATAGCGGACTAACCGTTTCGGCACTTTCTTGCCACGGTAATCCCGTTCATCCCAATAAGGATATTGCAAAGGCATATCATGATGATTTTATGAATACTCTCCGCCTTGCAAATGAAATAGGCGTTGACAGAGTTATCGGCTTCTCAGGTTGCCCCGGTGACAGTGAAAATTCAAAGTATCCAAATTGGGTTACCTGTGCCTGGCCCGATGATTTTCCCGAAATTTTAAAATGGCAGTGGGAAGAAAAGCTTATCCCTTATTGGACTGAAACCGCAAAAGTCGCCAATGAATACGGCGTTAAGCGTATCGCATTTGAAATGCATCCCGGTTTTTGCGTATATAATCCCGAAACACTCATGAAGATCCGTGATGCTGTAGGCACTACCATCGGTGCAAATCTTGATCCCTCGCACCTTTTCTGGCAAGGCATTGACCCTTGTGCCGCCGCGAGATATTTAGGCGACGCAGTCTATTATGTTCATGCAAAGGATACCAAGATTGACGCAGCAAATACTGCTGTCAATGGTGTGCTTGATACAAAGCCTTACGGCGATGAGCTTAACCGCAGTTGGATATTCAGAAGTGTCGGCTACGGTCACGATGTCGGTTTTTGGAAGGATTTTGTTTCGACTCTCCGCCTTATCGGTTATGACGATGTTCTTTCGATTGAGCATGAAGACAGTCTAATGTCCTCTTCGGAAGGCTTAGGCAAGGCAATCAGCGTATTAAAAGAAGTCCTTATTTTTGAAGAAAAGGGCAATATGTATTGGGCTTAAATCCAAAAAACAGCTTCCAAAAAGGAAGCTGTTTTTTTAGTGGAAAATTTAAAATGGAAAGTTGAAATTCACTTAGTTTTACAATTATTAGTCCAAAGTATAGACTTCATTGTCCTCCGATATTATAACACCGTCGTTGATAGTAACCGTACTGTCTATAACACCGTTATCGTCGGTTCCGTCATATTTTATCTGCACAAGCTCGCCTACCGAAAGTATATTGTGTTTAAGATACCTCTTAAACTCAGCGGTCGTTGCATTAACTGTAAAAATGATACCGTCATCGGGATTTTTCATCATAATACTGTCATCAACCTTGATATAATCCTCCCCTATCTCCGTAATTGTTCCGACGAGATAGTATTCCTTTTCTTCAGGCACTTCGTCGCCTCTGTTTGAATAAACAAAGTCGATGATTTTCCTTGCAGCATCGGTACCGATATAGAAATTATATCCGTAATCGGCGATATTCGTTGTTATATAGCCGTCAGCCGTTATCTGAAAGCTTCTGTTTTTTATTCCCAGCGCTTCTGAGGTTGCGGAAAAGCCGATATCCTCTCCGTCCTGATAATAGGTATAATCCTTGGCAAAAGGTGCATCTGAATAGGATAAAAGCATATCCCAAATATCCTTTGAAAAATAATAGTGCCCGTTATCGTCGCCGTCTAAGGTATAATAAAACTGCGTTAAGGAGAGGTATTCCTTAAGATTATATTCTTCGATAAACTGACCTAAGCTTTGGGGCGGCGAAAATTCGTCTACCTTATAAAGATAATATCCGTCATAGCCCTCATATTTGACTGCCGCATATCTGTTCAGCTTATTAACGCCGAAAACCTCGCAGTTAATATTATGCTCCTCATTGGTTATTTCGTCATAGCCTACGGCGACCGCATCGCCAATCTTCTCACCAACATAGGTTGTGTAAATCTCGCCGCCATGCTTTGCATATTTAACACCGTCCAAGCTGAAGGTAAAGTATTTTTCGTATATCTCAAGCTCCTCCCAAGGCCATACATATGCTAAGCTTTGTTCAAATACAGAAACATCCCGCTTTTCCCTGTACTCACCTACTCCTTGATTTTGCAATAAAAATCCTCTTAATGCTACTCCTGCACCCAATATGAGAACTAAACAAAACGACGATAAAATCACCGCACGCCCTAAATTTTTGCGTCTTTTGATATTATATTCATCTCTGCGCCGAAGTACATCTGCAGCCATCTCGTCATAGGTCTTCATATTCTAATCCCTCCATTTCAAGAACAGCTCTAAGATCCTGTCTTGCTCGGTATAAAAGAGTTTCTATGCTATGCACCGACCTTTTCATTATCTCCGCCGCCTCTTTGGTGCTAAAATCCTCAAAATAAACAAGCCATATTATCTGCCTGTATTCAGCCTTGAGCTGATTTAAGGCTTTGCGCACCGTCAGCTTTCTTTCAACCTTGATATACTCCTGCTCAAAGAACTGAATTTCGCCACATTCCTCAAGTGAAAGCTGCGTCTTATGACGCCTTAAGTAATCAAGCGCAACATTCCTGCCGATAGCATAAAGCCACGTCTTAAATGATGAATTGCCTTTAAATCTCGGCTTTTTAACTGCTATTTTGACGAATGTATCCTCCGCAAGCTCCTCAGCAGCGGTAAGATTAAAAACAAAGCTGTTAAGATAAAGAATTAAGCCGTCCTTATAATCTTTTATTATCATGACAAGGCCGTTGTCGTCGCCGTCAAGGAAACGGCGGTAGCTACTTGCACCGTTATCCATTGATACATTCACCTTCCCGAAAGTCACTTTCACTTATTAGACGTATATTTACACATAAACCTCACATTATTTTACGAATTAATTATACAATATTAAAAAGCAAAAATCTATATCGGTTTACAAATTCAACTTAATGTGATATAATCTATTAAAATGCTTTGGCTAAGGAGGAGTACGGTGATAAGATTAAAAAGTTTATTATCTGCTTTTGTTTCTGCGGTAGCTTTGGCTACTTTATTTATGTCCTCCGCATCCTCTGCACAGTTCTTTTCCACAAAAGCTGATACAGTTATTCTTCCTCCAAATACAAAGGTATCTGAGCTTTCGGATACTGTTATATTTAACGGCAGCAAAGCTCTTAACGGCAGTGATATTATCAAAACAGGCTTTACTGCTTTCTCTGACGGCAAATATCAACAGATCGCAGTTTTGGGTGATATTACCGCCGACGGTAAAGTTAATTCTACCGATTATACTCAGCTTCGCAGATGTTATCTTGAGCTTTTTGACTTAAGCGACTTATGCGCCACTGCGGCAGATATTAATCTTGACGGTAAGCTATCCTCAACTGATTATATCCGTATTCGCAACGTATATCTTGAACGCTACGATTTTTCCTTAGAAAAGCCATTTTCATCAAATGTCACGGCTTCGGGCTCTATAATTCCCGATGATATTTATGCACCGTCTTCGGAAGAAATCTGCCTTACTTCGCTTAATAACGGCAAGTATGTTAATTATTATTTTACCGCCGATTTTTCAGGCAGTGCCTACGGTTATTTTGATATTGCTTTGGTTTCTCCTCACGATGTTGACAGTCTCACGCTGATAATTTCTAAAGATGATAATGAAAATAAATTTATTATCTCAGACGTTTTATCTGAGCCTTTCAGATTTAATTACTGCTACGGCGACGGTGACTATCACATCAAGGCAAGCATAAAAAGCGGTGATAAGTCCTTTACTGCCCTTAATTTCACCGTAACTGTAAATTTAAAGGACGAATTTGCGCCGTTTCTTATTTCGGCTTATCCCACAATCTACGATGACAGCACAGAATTTGTCAAAAAGGCAACCGAGCTGTGTTCAGGCTTAGACAGTGATTTTGAAAAAATCGCCGCATGTTACCGATATATTGTTGATACTCAGGATTATCTCTACACCGTCAGCACTGATGAATATAAATATCTCCCCGACCTTGACGATATATATTCGCGTGAATACGGCGTTTGTTGGGATTTTTGCGCCGCACTTGCCGCAATGCTGAGAAGTCAGGGTATCCCCTGCAAAATCAATATCGGGTTTGCTTACGATATCACTAATTTCGGCCACGCGTGGGTCGAGGCTTATACCGACGGTCAAGAAAGCTACGAGGACAGTTATCTTAAAATGACTGACGGCTGGTGCCTGCTGGATATTACCGCCAGCGTCACAAAAAGCGATCCTACCGTGGCAAAGGATTATATCGAAAGCATGTCGGAAACCTATTCTGCTTTTAAGTATTTTTAAAGGAACGGGGTTAAAATGACAAAAATTCTTTTGGTTGAGGACGATAAAAGTATTGTTGAAAATCTGACTGAATTTCTTAAGAAGGAAGGCTACTGTGTTAAAAGCGCGGCAGGACAGTCTGATGCTTTAGCACATATGCAAAAGGAAAAATTTGATTTGGCGCTTCTTGATATTTCCCTTTCCGACGGTAACGGCTTTACTCTTTGCTCCGCAATTAAAGAGGCATACAGTCTGCCCGTTATATTTTTAACTGCATCGGGTGATGAATACAGCACCGTAACAGGCTTTAATTTGGGCGCTGACGATTATATCTCAAAGCCCTTCAGACCGCGCGAGCTTATCTCCCGTATAAAAAATGTCCTTCGTTTAACAGGCAATGCAAACAGCGTTACTGTCATAGATGATGTTTTTGTTGATACCGTCAAGGGCACTGCCGTAAAAAACGGCAGGGATCTGTATCTTTCAGCACTTGAATACCGCCTGCTCCTTGTCTTTATTAATAATCGTGGTACCGTCCTGACGAGAGCTCAGCTTCTTGAAAGCATATGGGATATCGCAGGTGAATTTGTCAATGATAATACGCTGACCGTTTATATAAAGCGGTTACGTGAAAAAATAGAGAAGGACCCTCAAAATCCGACTATCATCAAAACTGTTCGCGGATTGGGGTATAAGTTAAACTGAAATGAAATATTTACGAAATCCAGAAATACTCAAAACGCTCATAGTATATTTATTAATTACGGCGGTGGCTACTGTTACCGCCTTTATTTTTAATACCTTTTTCGGTATCTTTACGCTTTTTCTTTGCCTTATATTTATCACAGTTCATTTAACTGTCACGCT
>CAYRPK010000086.1:0-6130 GCA_964426175.1 uncultured Eubacteriales bacterium
ATTTGGAACAGTTTATCCAGAGGGTAAAGAGAAACAGCGAACTTACGGAGCTTACGCCTTACGCTCTCAGAGAGCTTGTCAAGGCAGTTTATGTAGAAGCACCCGACAAGTCCAGCGGCAAGAGGAAACAGAAGATTCATATCTCCTATGACCTCATCGGCTTTATTCCCGTGGATGTACTGACAAAAGCAGAACAGGCATGACCGAAATCATGCCTGTTCCAAGAAAATTGCGAATTACTGTTTTACCAGCAGGGAGCCTTTGCCGTTCTGTTTTTTAGGCTAAGTTAATTAAACTTATTCCTCATCTTCTTCGTCCTCATCATCTTCGTCATCGTCATCTTCATATTCATCATCATCGTCCTGCTTTTTCTTTACAACTGCAATGACAACTACAACAACTACACCGACAACTACAACAGCCGCTATAATGCCTATGATAAGTCCAACAGGAACATCCGAAGAAAGATTGGTATAATAATCGGTTTCTTCATCGTTCTGATATTCGAGATAGTCGCTTATAGTCCAACCGGGCTTGCTGCCGAGAGAAAGAGTTCCTGCAGGCAAGGGCTCGGTAAGTTCCTGACCGTTATCGTCAACATACCATGCGATTATACCGTCGAGGCCCTTTGTTTCTTCATATTCATAATCCATGAACTTATAAGAACGTGTGCAGGAGGTATCAAGAATGTTGGAGGGGAAAGCAAGATTCCAAAGATCAAAATCTTCTTCTACACAGTACTTATTCTTCTTACTGTCGCCGTAAGGAGCAAAAACGCCCGCGTCAACAGCTTCCTGAGTTGCAACAAGCTCGCAAAGTCTGATACATACTGCAGATGCAATAAACTTGCTCTCTACAAAGGTATATCTGATTTTGCCTTCGTTACCTGCGTCGGTGTCAAGGCTGCGACGCTCAACTTCCTCTTCTTCTGCCTCTTCTGCGACTGATGCAGTATCCTCAGTAGCGTCGGAAGCAGTATCCTCGGTTGCTTCGGATACAACAGATTCGGCTTCTTCAGTTTCAAAGTAAGTTTCATCTAATCTTTCAACATAAATCTTGGGGTCGGCAAACTTACTCTTAGTCCATCTTTCTTCGGTAACAAGAGCCTTTGTCTTGGCAACATAATCTTCAATGTTTGTAAAAGAGTAGGTCAAATTGATGTAAACATAATCAACAGCCGATTCATCAACGGTTACAGTATAATCAGAACCAAGCTTCTCTTCGATATAATCGCACATTGCCTGATATCCTAAGGGGAAATAGGTTGAGTTGTTAAAGGTCTGATAAGTTACAACACCGTTTTCATCGGGGTCATT
The DNA here is from genome assembly GCA_964426175.1 of uncultured Eubacteriales bacterium. Lineage (GTDB taxonomy): Bacteria > Bacillota > Clostridia > Oscillospirales > CAJFTT01 > CAYRPK01. The sequence continues at coordinate 1,317 of CAYRPK010000086.1, forward strand.
TGCAACAGCTTCTTTATCTGCCGCGATTTGGAAGGTAAAGGTTCTGGTTCCTGCACCTTCAAGGCTGGTGATAGTCATCATCGAAGAGGAGGTTGCCGTCTGACAGCCGGTGAAGGCTACAAGCATGGTAACTACCAAACCAATGGCGAGCACAGCCGCAATAATTCTCTTTTTCATAAGAATAATCATCCTTTCGATTAAGGCGGGGACTCCATATTATAAACTCCCCGTTGTTTTATAACAGTATAATTATACGAATTTTCAAGGCTTTTGTCAACTGTTTTTGTTGATTTCGTTTCATATTCGGTTAAATTAATCGAGTAAAGCCTGTCATTCTGCCTATTAATGCACCCTCGGATTTGCCTATCTCTCCCACGGTAACGCCCTTGTCGGATTCAAACGCAGCTACAGTTCCCGGCGGCGCTGCATAGCATTTTTTAAAAAATACAAGGTCACCTTTTTTAATTTCGCCAACATCTTCGGTAGCGCAAACCGCAAAAATATCCTTTGCCTCACTTTTAGGATAGGGTGCGCGTTCACCTTCAGCATCGCCCAGAAGCGGCACTAAGGTTATACTCTCCTTGTTAAGACAAATTCCCCTGCTTTTACCTCTTTTTATACTTATGTATCCTTGATTTTCAAGAGACGTAAGCGCGGCAGAAACTGTTGAAGTCGACGGAATTCCCGTGTTTCGACATATTTCACGAATCGTGGGAAATGTACCCTCGCTTATGGATTTTTTTAAAAAATCAAGAATATTTTTTTCCTTATCTGTCATTTTCGTACGCCTTTCATAATTATAACTGTTTCTTGTTTTTATAATTTTATCACAGTAACGGTATTTTTGCAAATGTTAGGAGGTTGTCTTTAAATATCTGTCACAGAACAGCAGTATTTCGGCAAAGTCAACTACATCCTATTTTTTAATCGGGATAATTTAAACAAAATACATAAATTGTGTGTTGACAAATTCTGCCGAATAAGATATCATATATTATACACGATAGTTTGCATTACATAAGAAAGGTATGTTGTTTTTATGAAAAAGCTTTCCGCTTTAATATTGTCAGTAGTTTTTATGCTCTGCGTAGGCAGTGTCAGCGTTTTTGCAGAAAATTCCGTTACCGATACCGAAAGTGTTGAATCTGTTGTCTCTGTCGAGTCCACTGAATCGGTTGACTCGGAAGTAACCTCCGAAGTTACCTCTGAGGTCACTTCCGAAGAAGCCGTTTCTTCCGAAACCGTTTCCTATATTGAAGCTGAGTCATATCAGAATACCGTTTCTGTTATCCGCCAGATTGCAAAACACAACGAAACTGTCAGCCCCATTATCGGTACTGTCGCATGGACTCTTGCAGGTATTTCTTTGGCAGGTCTTGCCGCTATTGCACTCGTAGCATTCATTAAGTATCGTACAAGAAGAAGATAATTTCAATATCAAAATTAAGCCGTTGCAGTTGTCTGCAGCGGCTTTTTTTGCGTATAGGTACACATATTTGTAATCGAAATCAAAAAGGCTTCACTATGTGCTTAAGCGAAAATAAAAGAGTGTCTGATAAAATTAAAATCCACTCAAGGCTGATTAATGAATTTACCGCAGTTTTGAGACTGAGGATTTAACGCACAACACACTTTCGTCATTAAAGCAGCAGAAATTCTCATGAATTTTTTTCTGCCTTAATATTTTGTTTAAGCAAAGACCACCGATTATATCGGCGGTCTTTGCCATGATGATATCAATTATGCAAACAAATCAAACAAACCTAAGAAATGTCTGCGGATGCGTGTGAAGTCGGTGGAATTAATATTACCGTCTGCCTTCACATCTGCCGCGAGAGTTTCAATTTCATCCATGCTGTAAAGCTCAAGATATTGATACTTTACTCGCATAAAGTCTGTAGAGTTAACCTTACCGTCTCCTGAAACATCGCCGGTAACAACTACAGTAAACACACAATCTCCGATTGTTATCTCGCAACCTGTACCCACAAAACCCGTTATCTCCGAACCATCTGACGAAACAACTCGGATAACTCCGTCTATACTTAAAGCATCGGCTTCATTTAAATTTTCACATAGATAATATATTCCGCTGGAATTCAAGCTTACAGTATCAGAATGCGTCTTTCCCTCAAATTCAACGGTGGCAGTAATGCTATATCTTTCAACATATACAGTCGCGTCGACTGTATATGTGTGCTCTGCGTTGTTGCCGCAAACAAAGGTTGCCGTTGCGGTTTCGCGGTTATCCGACCACTCCCAACTCGGCTTACTGTAATCGTGACCCTCCTCACACGGATCGACTTGCTCTATAAGTGCCGAATTGTCCGCTGTTATCGTCCAACCGCTTGATGAGGTCATGTCAGGACTTGAATAAATAACATAATTTACATTTTTTATCGCAATGATATTAAATATCGTTGTTCCGTTATGTTTTACATTTATTGTCTTGCCCGAATTTATGGTTGCCGTACTCGTAATATAGGCTTGCGCAGAGTTTGCCGGCCTTGTTGTCATAGAGTGTGAGCCTGCACCGAACACAGTGGCACCGTTTATCGTAAGTGTCCCGTCACAATCGAGCGGTTCTCCGTCTCCTCCTGCCGAATTACCCCATACTACAATGCTTCCGCCTGTAAGATTAATGGTGTTATTAGAGTCAAATCCGTCACTGCCTGCATTTACATATATCTTGCCACCATAGATATTAATACTGTAATTTCCTGTTGAACCCATTCCTCCTGTGCCGCCAGGGCGACCCGGACCGCCGCCGGGATTAAAGCTACTGTTAGAGGAATCGCCGGCGGCATTAATTCCATCATCTGTAGCAGTAACGGTATAAGAACCCGAATAAATATAGATATTACCGGCCTCGAGGCCTTCGTAGCTGTTATTAATTTTAATTATAACATCATTCTGCCCTCCGCCTGAAGTGCCGAGTGTCAGAGAGGTATCCGCATGAACAGCATCATCCCCTGTGCTGAGCGTGAACTTGCCGCCGGTGATAACTATATATGCATCGGAATGGAGTGCATCATCTGCCGTGTTTAGTACAAATTCGCCTCCGGTAATTTCAATCGTATTGGTTGAACTCGAGGTATCCTCTGCGTCGCTTGACGTTTTTATGCCCTTACAGCTCATGGAATTTTCGTCAAAGCTACTGTCATTAAAGCCTGCACCTGTCTGAATATCAAAAGTACCGCCTGAAATAAATATATCCTGAGACGCAAAAATTCCGTCAGAACCGGCTTTTAGGACAAAATCGCCTCCCGAAATCTTTACGGTTCCGGCGTAACCCGTCGAGGCATCAACGATATCGGGATTACTCCGTATCGCATCCGCTGCGGCATCAACGGTAATAGCCCCCGACTGTATCTCAAGAGTATTTTCCGAGGAAATACCATGTCCCGATGAGCTTATATCAAGCATTACCTCCTTAATCACAAGACTACCGGCGGCGCCAACCTTAATCGCATTTTTAGTATTACATTCAAGCTTCAAGCAGCCTTTGCCGTTAATAGTAAGTTGTGCTGCTGTTTTTGCCTTGATTACCGATGATTCGGCATATTCCGTATTAATTTCGCCGTAGATATCGGCATTGTTATATTCTTCATCAGATAAGCTGTTTGTATAACCCTCAAGTGCGGTTATGGTAACCTTTGCGGTTGAATCCTTCTTTATTGTAATCGGAGAGGTAAACGATGAAGAAAGCTCCAAGCCTGCAAGAAGCAGTTGCGCATCCGCTGTGGCTTCTTTATTTATTGCTATCGCGCCGTCATTTCCGTGACCACAAAATACATATGTTCCGCCTTTTTTCTTTATGTTAACGCAAATCTTGCTGTCAGAGGTGTTTGAATAAACCTCATATCCGTCAGAGTTAACATTAGGAACAAGCGTAACTTCGTCGATAGCCATTCCTATGCCTGTGATTTCATAGTTCGTATCTTGCCCTGGAAAAACAGTTACGCTGTTTCCATCGAAAGAAAAAACAGTATATCCAATCGGAATATTAATACGAATGCTCCCTGACGCACACTGAACAACTATATTAGCTATCCCGATACCGTTTCCTGTCACCGTAACATTTTTTCCGCTTACATTTACATCTGCAAGGGAAGAGCCTTCCTCATATGCAGCTGTGACATTCTCATTTACGGTAATAACAGCTGTCGTACTTCCCGTTATGACGCAATCTGCTGTTAGTCCGCTTGCCGAAACTGAAAAAGGAATTACGGCAACTGTGATGCAAATACAGCATAATACTGCTAAAAATCTTTTCATTTTCTTACCTCATTCTATTATGGGTTATATTTTGATTATATCATTTATACATGTTTTTTTCAACTGTGCTGTTTCGGTTTTGCAAAACTGTTACATTTATATATTCAAAGCAACATAACAAGGATTAGAAACTCTTTTACTGTTAAAATTTTGTACTTTAAAACTAATTATTACGTTATTTTCATAAATATAGTAAAAAACTCTTGCATTTTAAGCGAAAATAGATTAAAATATTAACCGTCGCATTTGTGATTGCTTCAACGCACTCCAAGTGCATCGCGTTTTTGTAACAATTTTATATGGAGACGTATCGAAGCGGGGACGTTGCCGAGCGCTGCCGGTGGCAGATGAAGCGAGGCATAAGGAGTGGCCGCGGTCGAAATTTTTGCACGGCAGTGTTAAAAAATTTCGGGCACCGCAATGGGACATAACGGGGCGCCCCGTTCGATAAAAAATTGAATATCGCGTTTTACTCTAAATAGAGTTTAACATATACGGAGACGTATCGAAGTGGTCATAACGGGGCTGACTCGAAA
>CAYRPK010000087.1:0-6084 GCA_964426175.1 uncultured Eubacteriales bacterium
ATACGGATACTTTTCAGAAACAGGCACACTTGACGGATTATATTTAGACGGAACTTATTTTACATACGGTACCCCCGTAACTAACGGTTCAGGCGAATTTATAGGTGCTATTTTCGCTTCTATCAATACGGAAAACACCGAAAACTTCTTTTCCGGTCTTATTGGCTATGCCATAGCAGTTCTTATAGTTGTTTTACTGTTTTCATGGATAATTGCATATATATTATCATATATGCTCGTTCGCCCGATACGCGAAATGCGCAGCGTCGTTCGCGAATTCTCATCAGGAAATTTTGAGTCACGTATAAAAATTCGCGGTCATGATGAGTTATCCGAATTAGGAACTGCCGTCAACGATATGGCCGATTCTCTTGATCAGCTTGAAAAAATGCGTTCAAGCTTTGTGACCAATGTTTCTCACGAATTAAAGACTCCTATGACAAGCATCAGCGGCTTTTTGGAAGGTATTCTTGACGGAACCATTCCTCCCGAACAGCAAAAGCACTATCTTACCATAGTTGTTAACGAAACGCATCGTCTTTCACGTCTTGTTAAATCTCTTTTATACATGTCTAAAATTGAAGCAGGCGTTGAAAAACCAAAAACACAAGATTTTGATTTTGCAAAAACTCTTACAGATGTTATCGTTATGCTTGAGCCTTCAATTTCCGCTAAAAATATTGAGCTTGAAGGTATAGATTGGGATCTTTCTATCAAAACAAACGCAGATCCCGATATGATTTATCAGGTCGCCTATAACTTAATTGAAAATGCCATCAAATACACTCCTCAAAACGGAAAGATTTGCTTTAGCTTTAAATCCGATTCACGTCATTATGTATCTGTAAGGAATTTTGGTGCAGGAATTCCTGCTGATGATATATCTCATATTTTCGAACGCTTCTACAAAGTAGATAAATCTCGCGGCCTTGACAGTAAGAGCACCGGCATCGGACTTTATATAGTAAAGACCTTACTTAAAATTCATGGCCAGGATATTAAAGTTATTTCTGATGGCAGTACTTATACGGAATTTCAGTTTACACTTGAAAAAATATAGCTTTTAAGATTTATTTCATCTTTTTCACAAAAACTATACATTACAGTGACTTTATTTTGAAAATTGCATACTAAAATATCATTGTAAAGTACATTGCGTATTTTTTCTGCGGTGTTATGTCAGAATAATCTTTGAAAGGATTTGTATTTTTATGTTTGATGATCAGAATCAAAACAATTTTAATGGTGAAAACAGCACCGACACAAATGACAAAAATATTAATCAAGAAGGAACGGAAGTAAATACTCCGGAAACCGGTTCTTCCGATAACAAGGAGCATCCTAACTTTATCTCCTTTGTTCCTCCTGAAGGCTCCGGAGAAAGCACTCCTCCCACTGATAACGTCCCCCCGTCAACGCAACCCCCTTACACCAATTATCAGTCCTATTCCTCGCCGTCCTCCAATCCTCAAAATCAAAACGACAGCCCTAATCAGTTTAATCAAAATCAGCAGTCCCAAAGCTATCAAAGCTTTTATAATACTCCGCAGAAAAAACAGTCAAGCAGTGCACCTTTAATTATCAGTATCTGTGCAGTTGTTGCAGTACTCTTGATAGGACTTGTTGCACTCGGTGTTTTGGGAAGCGGAATTCTTACAAACGGCATAATCTCTTCGCCAAGTGACTCAACAGAATCATCTGTATCAAATTCATCGGTTAATTCCACCACCGATAACACCGGTGTTAATCCCGGTGGTGATGTATCTGTAAACGATGTTCCAGAGTACAGCGCTTCGACGGGTGATGCACTTACCGGTGTTGAAATTGCCGACAAGGTAACACCGTCTATTGTCGGTATCCTCAATTATACTCAAAATTCAGAGAGTCAGGATTTCGGATACTATTACGGCAACCAGCAAAGCTCATCTGAGCCTAATTATACACTCTCCGGTCAAGGCTCAGGAATTCTTGTTGACGTAAATAACAGCGATACTGAACACACCTATATTATTACTAATCAGCATGTTATCGACGGTGCCGCATATGTTGGTGTCGTACTCTATGACGAAAACGGTATGACCACCGATAACCACTATCAGGCAGAGGTTGTAGGTGAAGATTCCACCACAGATTTAGCACTGTTAAGAATTGAAGTAACAGGACTTACCACTGCTGAGCTTGCAGATTCCGATCAAGTTAAAAAGGGAGAAACTGTATATGCTATCGGTAATCCCGGCGGTTTAGAGCTTGCTTGTTCGATAACGCAGGGTATCGTAAGCGGTGTTAACCGTAACATGGGTTCAACTAACTTTATTCAAACTGACGTTGCAGTCAATCCCGGTAATTCCGGCGGTGCTCTTGTTAATCAGTTCGGTCAGGTCATTGGTATTATTTCTCAGAAGCTTTTAACTGTATCCACCACCGATGCTGAGGGTCTTAGTTTTGCTATTCCTACATCTGTTGCAAAACCCATACTCGATGATCTTCTGAATTACGGTTATGTAACAGGCAGAGTAACGCTTAATATCACTTGCGAAACCGTTTCAGATATGGTTGCGTACTTTAACCGTTTACCCAACGACGCAAGAGTACGTGTTACTTCCGTAGTTGAAGACAGCGCAGTTGCACATCAAGGCCTTGCGATTAATGATTTTATCGTTGAATTTAACGGTACAGCTGTTTTGTCTATTGATGAGCTCGCCGCCGAACGCGATAAATACAGCGCAGGCGACACTATTAATATGAAAATCTACCGTTACTCAACAGGCGAATATTTTACTATCACCTTCAATCTTGAAGAAGATACAGGATCATAAAAAATAAGCCTATCGGGAAGCTTAAACCGATAGGCTTATTTTTAATATTCAAACTGTCCTCCGCCGATAAACTCCCTTATCAGAGAATTTTTAGGAATGGCTGCCTCATCAACAGATGTGGCGGCCTTAAAAATTATACGAATATCCTCAGTTTCCGTTAATTCTCCTAAACCATTAATCTCCTGCTCAAGCAAGGATTTATACAGACCGATTTCGTACGGAAAGAAGGTATCTGCCTCGAAAGTTGCTCTGTGCTTATAAGGCATTATATATAAATCCTCGCCTCTTTGAACTGATGCATATTTTTCGATAGTCTGAATCAGATTCCGTCCCCTATACATTCTGTCACGAATCATTCGCCGCATTAATCGTATCTTTTGGGGATGCAGCACCGTCGTTCCTTCGGTAATACGTGTCCTCACACTGATATAAAGCTTTGCTGCGCTCTCATCAGATAGCTCAATTAACTTTGGATTTAAAGAATGAGTCCCCTCAATAATAACAATTTCGTTGGGTTTTCGCTTAAGAGTTATACCTGAGCTGACATTTTTTGAAGCTATAAAGTCATATTTTGGCAGTATAACCTCTTCACATTTGATGATTCTCTCAAGTTGACTTGTTAAAAAATCGCCATCGACTCTGTCCGGTGACTCCATATCAAGCTTATGTTCATCTGCCAGCTTTAATTCTTGTGCGGTAAGTGTTTTAAAATAATTATCTATTGAAAGGATGTGGGTTTCAAGTCCGGCTTCATCAAGCAATTTTTCCAGCATTTTTGCTGTCGTGGTTTTTCCGCTGCCCGACGGACCTGAGATTAGTAAGATGGGACGTTCTTCCGCATGCTCAATAATATCATTTGCAATTGACTGTAAATGACTGTTATATATACCGTCAGTTGTCTTTATATATCGTTCTGCATCATTCTTTATCTCTGAATTAATAGCCGCAACATTTATCTGCATTGTCTTCATCCTTTCAAAGCGTGTTTATAATATTTATTCTTGGCAATAAGTATTTAAATAATACTCAGCAAAACTCAAGGGAAGCAACAGGTTTACGCCATTACTTCCCTCCAAATAAAACTATTTTAAATCAACTGAATAAATGCCGTCACACCAAGTAATTATGCGCCCTGACCTGATAATGGCCCTTGGAACTCTTTCTCCGACTTCACAAATAACTTCATAGTTGATGGTTCCGTTAATTGAGGCAATATCATCAACAGTAGTACCGACTTGACTGCCGAAAACAGTAACCTCATCACCGATATTACATCTGATATCGGTCACATCAAGCATCAGCTGATCCATGCATACTCTGCCGATGATAGGTGCAATTTGACCGTTTATGCAAAGCTTGTATGGTTCTTTAAAATTGGCTCTGCGAAATCCGTCAGCGTAACCGATAGGAACGGTTGCAACTCGTGTCGGCTTAGCGGCGGTAAAGGCTCTTCCGTAACTGACAGATTCGCCTTTCTGAATAAGCTTGATATGAGATATTATTGATTTCAGCGTCATTATTGGCTTTAATTGCGGAAGATTTTGAACCTCATTGGAAGGCTTTAATCCGTATAGTACTATACCTGCTCGCACCATATCGAGGTGATATTCGGGATAATCAAATATCGCAGCGCTGTTAGCGCAGTGACGAAGCTCGAAGCTGATACCGCACATTTCAAGCGCGTTTATCGCATTAGTGAAAAGCTCAAACTGCATTTTTGTGTATTCTCTGCCCTTAACGCTTTCGTCAGCAACAGCAAAATGAGTAAAAATTCCCTCCGGAATGAGGCTTTCTTCACGGCATATCTTTACCGCATCCTCCAATTCATCATTACCGTTATATCCGCACATAAAGCCGATTCTACGCATTCCTGTGTCAAGCTTAATATGTATCTTTACTTTGACACCTGCATCATATGCGCATTTTGCAAGCTTAATACCGTAATCTAGAGAATAAACACACTGGGAGATATTGTTTTTACTTAAAAGCTCAGCACATTCCTCAGGGGTGTATCCCAAAATAAGTATGGGCAGGGTGATACCATTATTTCTGAGCTGAAGCGCTTCTTCAATGTTTGACACACCGAGAAAATCTGCACCCAATTTTTCATAAAGCTTGCCTAACACAACCGCCGAATGGCCATAAGCGTTGGCTTTTATGACACAGCATATTTTTGCTTCGCTTTTAACGGCGGAACGAATAAGCTGATAATTATACTCAGCATTATCAAGGTCAATTTCAGCCCATGTACGGCGTCTGATGCCCTCAATACCTTTAAAAACGCTGTTCATGCAAGCAGTCCTTTCAAAATGACTAATTCTTTGCGAGCTCTTCTTTAATATATTCAAGCTCTAAAAGCTTTTCTTTGACCTCTTCAACCGATAAAAGCTTAGTATTGCTTGAGTCAAATTCAGAAAAAACATTTCGCTCCGCGTCACCGACATTAAAATACTTATCGTAATTAAGTCCGCGCTTATCGCATGGTACACGGTAAAAATTGCCCATATCCACAGCGTTGGCACATTCCTCATTTGTCAAAAGTGTTTCATACATCTTTTCACCATGACGTATACCAATAATCTTAATTCCGCTCTTTTGTTCCTTATCAAAAAGCTCTAATACAGCTTTTGCCTGAGTTTCAATAGTACACGCAGGCGCTTTTTGAACGAGTATATCTCCGCTTTGGCCCTTCTCAAAGGCAAAAAGCACAAGGTCAACTGCCTCATCAAGAGACATTATAAATCTTGTCATATCAGGAGAAGTAACTGTAATAGGCTTTCCGCTTCTGATTTGCTCTATCCAAAGCGGAATTACCGACCCGCGGGAACACATAACATTACCGTAACGGGTACAGCATATTTTAGTTTTCTCAGGTGAAACAGTTCTGGATTTCGCTACAATTACCTTTTCCATCATTGCCTTGCTTGTGCCCATCGCATTTACAGGATAAGCCGCTTTATCCGTAGATAAGCAAATAACATTCTTAACTCCTGCTTCAATAGCGGCAGTCAGTACATTATCAGTACCTATTACATTGGTTTTAACAGCCTCCATGGGAAAAAATTCACAAGACGGAACCTGCTTTAATGCAGCAGCATGGAATATATAATCCACACCGTAAACGGCATTTTTAATAGATGAAATATCTCGAACATCACCGATATAAAACTTGATTTTTTCTGCCGCTTCCGGCATCTTTGCCTGAAATTCGTGGCGCATATCGTCTTGCTTTTTTTCATCACGTGAAAATACACGGATTTCGCCTATA
>CAYRPK010000088.1:0-6074 GCA_964426175.1 uncultured Eubacteriales bacterium
TAATTTTCCATAATCAATTACCTGAATATAAAAAACCTTACCAATAATCAAAATAAAACAAAAAACAACTACCAATAATACTATCCTAATTCTTTTATGAATATATTTAGAAAACACTAAAATCACCTATTAAAAAATATTATACACACATTTATCGGTTATTGCAAATATTTTCCTTTCAATTATAAAAAAATTAAAACTGTTATAACAAACAGCTTTTTTGCATACTTATTTATATCAGTTAAAATCAGGGAGGATATAAGATGACAAGGAAATTTTACCCCGAGGGTATTTTATTTGAGACAAATCTTAATAGGGAATATTTAAGCGGAATTGACGGATTATACCGTGCCATGTGTGAAAATGCAACAATTGAAGCACGTGCAATTATATGTGACAACGAACACAATCTCATAGTCGATTTAAACGGTATTCGCGGAATTATTCCCCGAACGGAAGGCGCTATAGGTATCAGCGACGGAAGTGTTCGTGATATTGCTGTTATCAGCAGAGTGAATAAATTTGTCGCCTTTAAGGTTCTTGATATTTATACGGGCAAAAGCGGAGAACCCGAGGCTATTTTGTCCAGAAAAGCCGCCCAGGAGGAATGTAAAGCTAAGCACCTTTACTTTCTTTCCACAGGTGATATTATAGATGCTCGAGTTACTCATCTTGAATCCTTCGGAGCATTTGTAGATATAGGCTGCGGTATAGCCTCGCTTATTCCCATTGATTCGATTTCCGTATCTCGCATATCTCACCCGTCAGATAGATTTTATGTCGGTCAGGATATTAAGGCTGTAGTACGTGAGGTAGATAGAGACAGTGGAAAAATAACGCTTTCTCACAAGGAATTGCTCGGCACATGGGAAGAAAATGCAAGTCTTTTTTCCGCAGGAGATACCGTTGCCGGAATTATCCGCTCAGTCGAAAGCTACGGAGTATTCGTGGAGCTTACGCCTAATCTTGCAGGACTTGCGGAGTTAAAAGAAGGCGTTAAGGTGGGGCAATACGCAAGCGTTTTTATAAAGAGTATTTTACCCGAAAAAATGAAAATAAAGCTCATTATTGTTGATTATTTTGATTCAAAGCCGGAACCGATAAAGCCGAATTATTACATAACAGGCGATAATATCGACTGTTGGACATATTCGCCCGATGTTTGTAATAAGGTCATTGAAACGGTATTTTAAAAGCAAGTGGCTGTCTCACTAAAAAGGTGAAGCAGCCACTTGCTTTTACATATTTTCTTCAATTATTCTTTCGGCAATGCGGATGCCGTCAACAGCGGCTGATACGATACCGCCTGCATAGCCTGCACCCTCACCGCATGGAAACAAGCCTTTAACCTCCATGCTATCATAGGTCTCTCCGCTTCTGATTATTCTTACAGGCGCAGAGCTGCGGCTCTCAACACCCGTTAAAAGTGCGTCATCGCAATCAAAGCCGCGTATTTTACGTCCCATTAACGGAAGTCCCTCTTTCATGGTATCAAGCATGAAAGAGGGCATCCATTCCTTAAAGTCTGAAAATTCAGTACCTCTGGAATAGGTCGGTTTAACCGAGCCGAAGCTGTGCGAAGTTTTGCCTTTAAGAAAATCGCCCACCTTGATAATCGGTGCGTCAAAATTCTGCCCACCTGCTTCAAAGGCGCGCTGTTCAAGCTTGCGCTGTAAATACATACCTGCCAAGGGATCATCGCTACCAAAATCCGCAGGAGAAATACCGACAAGCAAGGCGCTGTTTGCGTTAACTCCGTCACGCGCAAAATAACTCATACCGTTGGTAACAACGCCACCATCTTCACTTGCTGACGGCATTACATATCCACCGGGGCACATGCAAAAGGTATAAAGACTGCGCCCGTTCGGCAGATGAACTGCCATTTTATAATCGGCGGCTTTTAGCTTAGGATGCCCTGCAAAGCTGCCGTACATAGCGCGGTCAAGCTCAATTTGCAAATGCTCTATTCTTACGCCCATTGCAAAGTTCTTTTGCTCCAAAATCATCTTCTTTGATTTTAAAAGTTCATATACATCGCGAGCACTGTGACCTACCGCAAGAATACAGAACTCCGTAGGTATCTCATGCTTTATACCGTCTTTTTCATAAAAAACAGAATTAAGTCTGCCGGTTTTCTCAGTATAATCGCAAAACCTTGCGCCGAATATAACTTGACCTCCAAGCTCTATAATGCGATTACGCAAATTACGAACAGTCGGGATAAGCTTATCAGTACCGATATGCGGCTTTGCATCGATCAATATAGCTTCGGGCGCACCACATTCCACGAAGGTTTCAAAAACAAAGCGAATACGCTTATCCTTGATACCCGTAGTCAGCTTACCGTCCGAAAACGCTCCTGCACCGCCTTCTCCGAATTGAACGTTACATTCGGTATTAAGCTCCCCACCAGAAGTAAAGCTATCGACTGCCGCCTTTCGACTGTCAACATCTAAGCCGCGTTCAAGCAATATCGGCTCAGCGCCGGATCTCGCTAAAATATACGCAGCAAAAAGTCCTGCAGGTCCTGCACCTACTATCACGGGGCGTTTTTCAAAGGTCTTACAGGAATTAATGATATAATTATATTCTTCTGCCAAGGAAACACCGCGAATTCCTTTGGCAAGTATTTCACCTTGACACTTAACATCAACGTTTACAGAAAGAACAAAATGAACGTTATTCCTTTTTCGCGCGTCAACTGCCTTTCGAATAACCGTAAAAGAGATAATGTCACTATGCTTAATATTCAGTTTTTCGGAAATCTCGTTGATTATTGTTTTATCGTTATAATCAAGACCGACATTTATATCTGTTATCTTAAGCATACTCTCCTCCTACTCAACCGCGTTTTTACCTGCTGTAACGCCCGATGCCCACGCCCAGTTAAGATTATATCCGCCGCAGATACCGTCTATATCAATTATTTCTCCTGCAACGAAAAGATTCTTCATTTTTTTTAATTCCAATGTGGGAAGTATTTCACTGCCATCAATTCCGCCGCGCGTTACCTGAGAATCCTTCCATTGTGCCGGTTTCGATACTGTAAAGGTTAATCCCTTTGCAATTTTTGCAATAGCCTTAACTGCCGTATCAGAAATATTAATATCTGTACAACCGCATTTGCCTGTTCGTTTAATAATATACTGACAAAGCCTTTTTGGAAAAAATCCTGTAAAAACATCTTCTGCAGGTGCGCCCTTACGTATTTCTGTTAAAAGTGCAAATTCAGTATAAAGCTCATCAAATGAATATTCGGTAGAAAGGTCAACTTTTAAAGTCATCCATTCTGTTGCATCTGCCGAAATATCAAAAACGCAAATGCCCGAAATATTATTTTCATTAAATATAACTTCGCCTCGGCTTTTATTTATGAGCATCTCATTTTTCAAAAGAACTACCTCCGCTTTGGCTCTGATACCTTTAAGCGCTTTTGCTCCATCTGTAATTATAGGACAGAGAGACGGCTTTAAGGACGTAATTTTAATTCCTTTTGATTTTAATAGCTTGAGCATACTTCCATCCGTTCCCATAACAGGTGAAGAAGCACCTCCGCAAGCGATAATCACTTTTTTTGCAGTTATTGCAGAGCATTCAGATATTATTTCATAGGTGTTACCTTTATATTTTATATCCGACACATAAAAATCACATATCTCTTTAACACCGTACTTTTTCAGTGCAAGGCGCAATGCATCCAAAACAGCAGTGGCATTATTACCGTATGGATAGAGCCTACCATCATTGTCACTACGGCAAAAAAGCCCCAAGCCGCCGAAAAAATCGGCGGCATCGAAGCCTTCAGTTGTTTTCCGTGCAAACGAAAAGCTTGTATTGTACGAGTATTCTTTTACCGCGGTATTAGAAAGGTTACACCTTCCGTTACCCGTTGCAAGGATTTTCTTCCCTACTCTTGGTAACCGTTCAATTACCGCAATACTGAGTTTTTCATTTTTTTTTGCGGCGGTTATCGCGGCAGCTAAGCCTGCTGCACCGCCACCTATTACTGCAATATCGTAATTCATTAAACTCTGGGACCGTAAAGACGACGGTATTCTTTAATCTTTTCAAGCATTGCATCATCAATATGTATTTTACCGTCAACTGGCTTATTATAAAGGGTCTCTATAATATCATCCAAGGTAACAATCGGGAAGATAGGAATATTAAGCTGATCTCTGATATCATCAAGTGCAGTTTTATCAGTTTTGGCTCTTTCCATTCTGTCAACAGAAATAACAAGTGCAGCTATCTCCACCTCAGCCGTGCCCTTTAACAGCTCAATACTTTCTCCTAAAGAAAGTCCTGCTGTAACAACATCGTCAATGATAACTATCTTATCTCCGTCCTTGGGCTTATATCCTATAAAATTACCGCCTTCTCCATGATCCTTAGCTTCCTTACGGTTAAAGCAGTAGGGCTTATCAATCCCATATTCTCTGTAAAGAGAAACAGCTGCAGAAACGGCAAGAGGAATTCCCTTATATGCGGGACCGTAAATTGCATCAAAATCCGAAACATTTTCCTCAATACACGCCGCATAGTACTGTCCTAATTTATCGGCTTGAGAAGCCATGCAATAATTACCTGTGTTGATGAAGAAAGGAGAAAGTCTGCCGCTTTTTGTTTTAAATTCGCCAAAGCAAAGAACTCCCGATTTTACCATAAATTCAATAAATTCACTTTTGTAACCCATAATATTTTATTCCTTTCAATATATTGTCTATATTCTACCATATTTATAATTAAAAATCAAAGGTTTTGATGTAATATGAAGTTTTTTTGCAAAAAATTCTTTTTCTCCTCCACACATCGACAACATTTTTATTTTTTGCCTTGTATAATTATCAGGCAATATGGAAAATGAGAGGACGTAAAACCAATGCGCACACAAGAATTGACAGCAAAGATAAAAACTTTTTCCTTTCCGCAAATTTGGCTTTCCCCATTTGTAAAAGCGCTTTTTGCCGCACTGTTTTCTGCGGTAATGAGTAAAATAACACTTTTCGGGACAAGCTCACCTTTCGGCGTGGCGGCGGCACTTTCTTTTTCCGGCACACAGCTTGCCCTATCATGTCTGGGCGCAATATGGGGATACTGCTCAGGCTTTACGGCATTTTCCGCAAAATATACCGTTGCTGTAATACTTGGCGGCCTTACCAAGCTTGTTTTATCTAAAATCCGCAGGCTTAACCCATCATATGCCGCGGCTATTTCTTCTTCGATTGTTTTGGTCGTATGTGGTTTTGTGGCTGTTAGAAATGATCCTGCATTTATTAATGTAGCCTCTGTAGTTGGTGAAGCTTTACTTTCCTGCGGAAGCTGCTTTATCATATCCTCTGCCCTGCCTTTTCTGCAAAATCCATTTTCACGTTTGGGACTTTCCAAAAAAGATAACACCGCACTGCTCATCACGGTATCCTTACTGATAGCATCAGTTGCGCAGGTGGAATTCTACGGATATTCCTTAGGACGCGCAGTATGTGTTTATTTTATATTGCTTGCCGGTATTTGCGGAAGCGAAAGCTTTTCCTCAATTTTCGGTATTGCCGGCGGTGTAGCGATTGCACTATCATCCCCTGACCTTATGTTTACGGCACTCATGTTTCCTTTAGGTGCGCTTCTTTGTGGGTTGTTTTCGGGCGGTGGTAAGCTTGCCTGTGTAGGCGCATATCTTTTGGGCTGCGGACTTACACTGATTTACACAGGTATTAACGACACCGTATTTGCAGTGCTTTATGAAACACTGGTGGCTGCAGCATTTTTTATTATCACTCCACCGAAGCTCTCAAATGCACTGTCATCGTTTTTCTTTACTGCCGACACGGACCGCGCCCGTGACAGTATCGTACGCCGACTTGATAATACAAGCACGGGACTTTCTGAAGTTGCTTCAACAATCAGAAAGGTAGGTAAAAATCTTGATAATGTTAATTGTGAAGACATTACCACAGTTTTTGACAACGCCGCTGACAGTGTGTGTAACCGTTGCGGACTCAAGGCTGTATGTTGGGTAGAAAACTACGACGACACTTTAAATGAGTTGTGTTCTATTGTTCCAATTCTCAAGC
>CAYRPK010000089.1:0-6059 GCA_964426175.1 uncultured Eubacteriales bacterium
CCGACCAATTCTTCAAAAGCTTCGTCGGATTTTTCCGGCATGGTATACTGAACCATCTCAACCTTATTAAACTGATGTCCTCTGACCATTCCGCGCTCGTCGCTGCGGTAGCTTCCTGCTTCTCTGCGGAAGCAGGGGGTATATGAAATATATTTCTTAGGCAAATCAGCTTCAGTCAGAATTTCATTTCTGTGAAGGCTGACAAGCGCCGCTTCAGCTGTGGGGAGCATATAATGAACTCTGTCATCAGTGGGATTTGCAATTTTATATACTTCATCAGCAAACTTGGGGAACTGACCTGCTGTTACGCCGCACTCATATTCAAGCATATGAGGTACAAGCAAAAGCTCATATCCGTCGGCAAGGTGGGTATCAATAAAGTAATTGAGAAGTGCCCATTCAAGTCTTGCGCCCATTCCTGTATAAATCCAGAAGCCGCTACCTGCAAGCTTAGTTCCGCGCTCATAGTCAATAAGACCTAAGTCGGTACAGATATCAACATGATGCTTAGGTTCAAAATCAAAGGCTTTGGGCTCGCCGAAATATCGGATAGGTTCATTATTTTCCTTGCCGCCGTAGACTAAATCGGGATCGGGCATATTGGGAAGACCGAGCATAAGCTCTTTATACTCGTCCTCGATAGCCTTAAGCTCGGTATCCATGTTTTTGATTTCCTCTTTAAGTCTGTTCATTTCGGCAAAAACCGCAGTGGTATCCTCACCGTTTTTCTTCATAACGGGAATTTGCTTTGAAACCTTGTTTTGTTCTGCCTTTGCATTATCAGCCTTGGCAGTAAGCTCGCGGCGTGCAACATCTACCTCTAAAATGCGGTCGATGGCTGCGTCGCAATCAACACCCTTTCCCTTAAGTGCTTCTTTAACGTGTGCCGCGTCCTCGCGGATTAGTTTGATGTCTAACATTTTATTTCCTCCTATTTATTTGTTCCACGTGGAACATTGCAAAGAAACTTTGTCAGCTCCTTTAAGTCATCTTCACCGTAATATTCTATTTCAAGAACGCCCTTTTTTGTTCCGTGCATTACCTTAACCTTTCGACCCAAGCTATCGCTCAAAAGCTTTCCTGCTTCGGCTTCAAGTACGGATTTATGAGAAGGCTTTTTATCTTTTTCCTTAACCTGCTTTTGTAAGAGAAAGGCCTGCTTTTCTGTTTCGCGAACGGACAACTCATTTCGCACAATAAGCTCGGCAAGCTGCTTTTGCTTTTCTGCGTCGGGTATGGAAAGAAGTACCTTTGCGTGTCCTGTTGAGATGCTGTTATCACGAAGCAAATCAGTAATATTTTCGGGTAAAGATAGGAGTCGCAACGCATTTGCGACTGCAGGACGTGATTTGCCCACCCGTTGAGCAATGTTTTCTTGAGTTAATCCATATTCGTCACGCAGAGTTTTATAACCCTCGGCTTCTTCCAAAGGATTTAACTGTTCGCGCTGTAGGTTTTCTATTAAAGCGAGGAGCATAACCTCTTCGTCATCAAGCTGGCGAATAACAACGGGCAGCTCGGTAAGACCTGCGATACGCGACGCGCGCCATCGGCGTTCACCTGCGACGATCTGATATGTGCCGTTAGGCATGGGACGAACAAGAAGCGGTTGCAAAACACCGTGCTGACTTATGGATTCAGCAAGCTCATTTAATGCTGACTCGTCAAAATCGGTACGGGGCTGACTTCGGTTGGGTTCGATTTCGGTTATGGGAATAATTGTTGCGCCGGCAGAGTCAAAGGAATTTTCACTAAGCAAGGCGCCTAATCCGCGACCAAGGCCGCTTTTTTTTGCCATAAAATCAACCTCTCTTTTTGTTTTGTTTTATTATCTCTCGCGCAACCTCCATATATGCCTTGCAGCCCTTACTGTGCTTATCGTAAAGGGTGATAGGTTGTCCAAAGCTGGGTGCCTCGGCAAGACGGACGCTGCGCGGAATGGGAGTTTTATATATTTTATTAGGGAAGAACCGCTTGACTTCGCTTACTACTTGTGTTGTGAGATTAAGACGGGAGTCAAACATGGTTAGTAAGACGCCCTCCATTTCAATGTGAGGATTAAAGAGCCGCTTTACCTGCCTTGCTGTTGACATTAGCTGAGACAGTCCTTCCAAAGCGTAGTATTCGCACTGAATGGGGACGAGGAAGGTATCTGCCGCCGTTAAAGCGTTGATTGCAAGAAGTCCCAAAGCGGGGGGACAGTCGATAAGTATAAAATCGAAGCTGTCACGCAAGGGTGCAAGAGCGGTCTTAAGCCGACTTTCACGGTGTTCAATTTGAGCAAGCTCAATTTCCGCGCCCGAAAGATCAATATTTGACGGCAGAAGTGTTACATTGGGGCAGATAGTCGCAATGAGGCATTCCGCCGCTGTTTGAGGCTCTAAAAGTGCAGTATAGACTGATTTTGTCAATGATTTTTTGATTATTCCGAAGCCGCCCGTGGCATTGCCCTGAGGGTCAAGGTCAACGAGAAGCACCTTTTTTTTATGTTCACCTAAAGCGGCGGCAAGATTCACGGTACTCGTAGTCTTACCTACGCCGCCTTTTTGATTAAAAACAGCAATAATTTTACCCATTTTATCTAAAAACACCCCTTTCGTCGGGTATTATATTTAGTATATCACTTTTGACACATATTTGTAAAGAGCTTTTTTGTTCCACGTGGAACATTTTAAACCTGGTTGACTAAAGCTTAAAAATCTGCTACTATATATCTAATTTGGAATAAGGACTGATTTATATGAATAGAAAACACCGCGTCGCATGCGTCGGTGACAGTATTACCTACGGTGTGCTTTCTACAAATGCAGAGGAAAAATCCTATCCGGCTCAGCTGCAAAAGCTTTTGGGAGAAGATTACGAGGTTGGAAACTTCGGGGTTGGATGTGCTTCGCTTATGGAAGATACAGACCTGCCGTACTGTTCTACCCCGCGATATCAGCCGAGTCTTGATTTTGATGCTGATACGGTCATAATAATGCTTGGTACAAACGACAGCAGTATTAATAATATTGATAAAATTGACAAATTTCCCGAAGCGCTTATTAATTTTGCAAATGTTTATAAAAAGGGTACGAGCGACCCTGATGTTTATATTGCTTCTATTGCCTGCGGATACGATAAAAATATGGAAAAGGACATTGATAAGCGTATAAACGGAATTGTTGCGCCGCTTATTAAGGAGACCGTTTCCAAAACCTGCGCAAAAGGCTTTATTGATATTCATAAGTTGACAAGCAATATGCCTGAAAACTTTGTTGACGGTGTTCACCCGAATGATTCCTGCTATAAGCTTATGGCACTGCATTTTTATAAAGAGGCTTTCGGAAAGACAGTATGCCGCGTTAATTTAAAGGTAGAACCAAAAGCACTTGTTATTCTTGAGGATTACAGCACTGTTGCCGATGAAAACGGCGACGCCGTCCTTTATGCCGCTGAGGGAAAGCGCCCCTTGACGGTTATAAAAAACGGCAAAAAGACTGTGTTTTCGTCACTGTTCATAGCGGCTAACGGTTTTGATGCTGACGGCTACGGCAAATTCAGTGCAACTATTAAAATGGAAAACGGGGATCGCATCGTCACTTTAGGTATGCCTGCCGTCGCAACCAGCTTTGTGGGCGATATGACGCCTGACAAAGCAGTCGACGGTCTTCCCGACACACGTTTTGAAGCCTTGGGCGAGGGTGAGCAAAACCTTACGGTAATGTTAACCGAAGAATGTGAGGTTCATGGCGCAAGAATAACTTGGGAAGTTGCTTTTGCAAGGGAATATGCTATTTCGGTATCTACTGACGGTGAGAATTTCGAGAGGGTATATTATGAGAATAACTCCAAGGGTGGAGCCGAGTATATTTCTTTCTCCAAGATAAAGGCAAAATATGTCCGTCTCGAAATGCTTGCAAGGGGAACCTATTACGGCTACTCTCTTTATGATTTTTCTGTTTTGGCAGATTGATCTATCAAAGCTTAATATTGATATCAAAAAGACTTCCTACGTGGTTCGGAAGTCTTTTTGTCTTGTTTCGCAACAAAAGGGGGGTGCGTCATTGTACTTTTAATATCAGAGCACTTGTCAATACTCTATTTCCCAGACCGATTGATAAAAATATCAACTTCTCATCTATTTTTTAATTAAATAATAGAATAGCGCAACTGAAACATAGAAAACTACATTGAAAATCATAATTTATATGATATCATTTAAGTACCAGAACTGTAATTTATGATATTTATATGGTTAAAGTTAACTTTTTATCAGTTTTTATTTGAAAAGATTTCGATAATATTACCAATAAGCGTTATTCGAAGGCTTGGCAATATGTTTTTGGGTAACAGTATAGGATGTTTCAAAATAGCACTTGTTTAAGGTGTCTATAGAGCTTCTATATTGAAACAATTTATTTTTAATGTTTATTAATTTGAAAGAAGATATCATACTGAAAAGGTAGGTGGGAAAAACTTAGTTTTTTCGAGTTGGAGTATATAAAAATAATGAAAGTAGGTTTTAACATGAAAAGGATCTTAAAAAGTACTCTTAACCTGTTAGTTTGCCTTGGAGTGATCTGCAATATGTTTGCAGGTGCCGCCTTCACAGCTTTTGCAGCAGATGTTGTTAAGGTTGCGTGCGTTGGCGACAGTATTACGGAGGGTTCTCAGTCAACTGATAAATCTACCCGTTCTTATCCTGCTCAGCTTCAGGAAATTCTCGGCACTGCTGATTATGAGGTCAAAAATTACGGCCTCAGCGGCAAAGCAGTTTTGTCAGGTAAAGACAGAAGCTACGATGTAACCACGCAGTATACCGATAGCCTTGCATATGAAGCTGACATTGTTATCTTTATGCTCGGCACCAATGACGTCAATTATTATAATTCAGATCATTTTGCTGATGGCAATGGCGACTTTGACGAGGCGGCATTTAATGCTCAGTTCAAGGCTGATATGAAGACCCTTATCAATGCTTATAAGGCTGTTAGCGGAACTGTTTATATTGCCAACACTCCCACTTCCTTCAGAAGTACCGATGAAAACAATAAGCTTGCCGCTATCGCAACACTTCAGGCAGAGGTTGCAACCGAATTAGGCTGTGAGCTTATTGATGTTCGCACCTTTACGTCAACTATGACTAACGGTGTTCATTATGCCGATGGACTTCATCCCAATGATACAGGCTATGCTCAGCTTGCACAATGCTTCTATAAGGAAGTTTTCGGCGGTACTGTTCATAACGTAACCGTAAATACCGCAGCGAATGTTAATGTTCATCTTGGTGCACAGACTCTTTCCTCGGGTTCAAGCGGAAGTGTAACCTTCCCTGCGGCTCCCGGCACATATGATATCAATGTTTCTGCTGCAGGTTATCTTGTTGATTACAGCGATACTGTAACCGTTACAAACAGTAACGTCACGGTTACCGCGGATATCGGCGAAAAGCTTGAAAACTTTGCTTATCAAAAAACAGCTACAGCCAGCTACGAGCATAACGCTTTTTTAGCAAGCTTTATTACAAACGGCTCAAATGACAATAGCGATAAAGATACTTCCGACCGTTGGAACGCAGGTAATATTGCAGATACCGAATGTTGGGTATACGTCGACCTCGGTTCTACTAAGAAGTTTAATACAGCTGTTTTGTATTGGAATATGAAAAACTGTCCCTTGGGCTATAATATTCAGGTTTCCGATAACGCTACAGCATGGACGACGGTCGCAACAGATTCTTGCGGAATTATCAATTCCGAAGTCGCAAGTGATTATGTCCGTACCGTTTCATTTGAATCACAGGTTGCAAGATATGTTCGTATTTATGTTCCTGCCGAAAGCAGAGCAAGTGCAACCCAAAACTGGGTCTCTCTTGTTGAATTTGAGCTTTATAATAAGCAAGGTGCGGTTATTGTAAGCGAAAATCTTGCTCTTAATAAGGACGCAAAGGCTCATAATGTCCGCCGTGCCGGATATGAAGCAACAAAGACTACCGATGGAATTAAGACTCTCAATTCCGGAACAACCGAATTCAGCAGCAACCGTTGGGTTTGCGATCCTGATGAAAACGGTCAGAT
>CAYRPK010000090.1:0-6046 GCA_964426175.1 uncultured Eubacteriales bacterium
TCCCATATGCCGCAACCCAAAACAAGGATGCAGTCAACATCCTTTAAGCTCGCGGCTTCATCTGAGGAAAGAGTATATTTTTTTGCAAAGGCAATAATGTATTCATTAACATCAACTGCTAAGCAGAGTAAGATTAAGCTTAAACAAATGAGCAACGCACAGCCGCGTGTTAAGGTTTTCTTTATAACCATGTTATCGCCTCCTTAAATATATTTTACCATTTTTATTATGCCGTTGCAACAGTAAAAGATAAAAATAAATCCCTGCTTCATTTTTATTTGAAACAGGGATTTATTGTTAAAAGACTTAACTGAATAGATTGTAGGTTCCCAAGAAGTGACGTCTGATGCGTGTGAAGTCGGTGGAATTGATATCGCCTTCACCGCTTACATCTGCGGCTTTCTTTTGAATATCAGTCATCTCAAAGAGACCTAAGAACTGACGTCTTACCTGCATGAAGTCGGTGGAGTTAACCATGCCGTCGCCGGAGGTGTCGCCCAAAAGGATAACGGTGTAATCCTTACCGTCTTTAGTTACTACTGAGCCTGTGCCTACCGCATCGGAAGCCGTAAGAGCGTTACCGTTCTTATCGACTACAGTACAGTCGGTAAACTGAGAAGCAGTAATACCTTCGCCTATGCTGACGGTCATTTGGCTATCGTCAAAAGTACCAGGAACAGCACTTGAAGTGCCTGTTGCACCGAAAATCTGCAATTCATATATCTTGGGTGAATATCCCTTGCCGTTATCGATCTTAAGGCAGTTGACGCGTATATACTGTGTCTCAAGCGAGGAAGAAAGGGTTACAGTATCAATGCCGTTACCCGTGGTGCTGTATTTATAATAAGCATTGGGAATATCCTTCCAGTTTTCACCGTCGTCGGAATACTGAACGGTATAACCGCTTGTGCTGGCAGAGCATCTGGAGCCGTCTTCCCAATAGATAACTATCTCACGTACAGTCGATATCTGAGCCAGCTTAACACCGACCCAGCAGTTATTAAGCGTTTTGTTGCCTTCGCCGATGCCCGCATACTGCCAGCTGCTGCTTTTTGTATCGCCATCATTGATGTTGGGGGTAATCTTGGATGAGTCGTAATACGAATGTGTTCCGTCATCAATAGCAGTTCCCAAGGGAGCGAGGTTTATCATTGCTGCAGGGATCTCGGTATATACACTTTCGGCAGTAGCGGTGCTGTTATCAGCGAGCTTTGTTACCTTAAAGTCGAGATATGCGATATGACTTGAGTTATCAAGATTTAACTTACCGTCAAGAGAGATAAGAGAGGTATCGCTTGACGAGATAAGCTCTATTTCAAAACCCTCGGGCACTGCGGGAAGCTTGAGTACGGTATCTGTTCCGTCGATATTGACAGAGGTTATAGTTGATACTATATCCTCGGCTGTGATATCGACCGCCTCAACGCTTGTTGTATATATTTTGATATTATCATAATAAACCGAGTTGGAATAAGCGCGGTTAAGACCTACCTTAAACATACCTACATTTACTGCGGCCTCGCGGAAAGAGAAAGACTTAGGATCGGTATCGTTTACCGATATGATGAAAGTCTTTTCATCGGTGTTGATTTCGAGCTTTATGTGATACCATTCGTTTGCGTTGTAGGGCAGAGAGGATATTTTCTGAACACTGCCGCCGATATCGACGTATATACCGTCACTGCGGAAGTCTACCTGTGTGATTATCTTTCCGTCGGAATCGCAGATAAAGAAGTATCCTGAATTTTTATTTTTAACAGCCATATCAAATTCAGTTACAACAATACCCGTTGTGGCAGGGAAGGTCTGAGTATGATAGCAGGAGACCGAACCGCCGACACCAGATGAATTTACGGTCAGTGCGTTAGAATCCTTGACTTCAACCGTAAGCGATTGCTTATCGGTCTGAACATTCATAGGCCAGTTAAGAGCTTCGCCTACGGTATGATCTTCAAAATTCTCCTCAAAAATGATATCCTTTACAGCGTTTCCATCGACGCCTACATAAACCATCGTAGCGGTTGAAAGCAAGCCGTCATTGGTTATCATTTCTATACGTGCAATGCCGTTGCCGACTGCCGTAACAGTACCGGTTTCGGAAATTGTTGCAACGGATGTATCGCTTGAAGAGAACTTAACATCGGAAATACTGTAAGGAGAAACGGATAATCCGACGGAAGCAGTATCACCGACAGAAAGCTTGATGGAAGGAGTTGAGGTGATGCTGTAGCGATAATTTGCCATGATGCTGTCAAAGCCGCTTCTGGTATAAAGAGTGGGGCAACAATCATACTCATTAAAGAGAGCTTCCCAATCTGCCCATAATGCGTCATAGTCGGCCACGACGGTTTCGAGCACAGGTAAATTTTCGTTTCCGGTAAGGCTTATCTCCTTGGTAAGGATAGCGGCGGTGAAAAGACGCTCGGTTATGGAATAAAGGTCAAGTCCGTATTCGCAAGTGACTTCGATAAATTCTTTGCAAGGGAGACTGTCATCCAAAGTAGCCGCAAGCTCGACTATTTCATTCCAGAGTTCAACACTGTATCTGCGCTCGTTAAGCTTGGTATAGCTGCCGTCAGCTTCTTTATGTGTAAACATGGTGTTGACGCAGTTGTTGAAAAGGCTCGAATTGATACTTGCATCACGCATCCAGTTTACTTCAAGCATAGGAGCAGAGTTGGTGCCCTTACCATAAAGAACAGCATCGGCTGAAAGGGTACAGATTTTGTATAAGGTTTCGGCATCAGCATCACTCATACCGAGAACTTCTTTAGCATATTGCTTAACAAGCTCTTCATCGGTGCGAGAGGTATCCTTTGCCCATTCTGCCAAAACATATGCATTAAGGTCGGGCCAAAGCTCACTGCCGCTTTCCTGTGTGGTTTCACCGTTGATATAAGGGCCGCCCCAGCCGCCGCCTCTGGACCATGTCCAGATACCGACTATTTTACTGCCGTCAACGTTGACAACATCTCTAAGACACTTCGCTTTATCATCACTCATCTGCCACTCATATTCGGGGAAGCCGTTGATAATGCCACCTGCGACGTAATTGGGGTGAGCACCTTTACCTTCGTATTCACGTGCCGCCTGTACCTCAACAATCTGCTGATGGTTACCGATATTTAAAGTCTGATTAAAGATATAATTACGCCAGAAGTCGCCCGAGGTATGCTTGATAGCGATGTAGAGGTTTTCGTGCGGTTCGACACGGTTTGTAATGTCAAGATAAGCGTTAGGATCCGTTGTAAAGGAGCCGGGCGCGATACTTGTTGACCAAGTACGGTAGATAACTTCCTTACCGCGCTTTTCGCATATTTCTTCACGGAAAAGCTCCAAAAGAAACGCGTGGTCGTCATTATCGTTACCGCTGACACCGATAGGATTGTTTCCAAAATGATAGGGAACACCGTAATTTTCGCCGACGTAGCTTTCGCCATAACGGAAATAAATACCGTCTATCTGCGGGAAGGTAGTGAACATTTCGTCTATCATGACGTTAATAAGCTCTCTGGTCTTGGGCTTATTGATATCTATCTTACCGTTGGTCATGACTTCGTCACCGTAAAGAGTTTTTACAGAGTTGGGAAGAACGATAAAGTCCATCATAAAGTAGACCTTAAGCCCCTCGGCAATAGCAGCATTATATTTTTCATTAAGCTCAGCGCGCTTGTCCATTACCCAATTGTAAGACTCACTTCCGACAGGGAAAATCTCTTCATCGTAAGAACTCCAGTCAATACCGAACTGCGCCGCATCGTAGAGGAAGAACACCTGACCTGTATATCCGCGCATTGAAAGGAAGGTAGGGTCATTAAAATTCGAATTCCATTCAACGTCGCCTGGATTATTGTGTACCATGTCGGTTATAATGTCAAGACTGCGAGTGTAGCTATCGCCGTTTGAAGCGAAGGTGCCGATAGTGCATATCTGCATTATCATTGCAATACTTAGCAACAAAGCGGCAAGTTTTTTTAGCATCATAAAATTGCCCTCCTAATTTAATATTTCAGTTTAATATATATTGTAATAGAATATAACAAGAAAAACAATTGCAAAATATGCTTAAAAATGTTGCAAATCTGCGCATTGATAGGTTTGATTGTCTTTAGAAGTTAAAGCCGATAAAACAAAAAAGATACCCATAGTGTTCCTATGGGTATCTGATTTAATAAACAGACTTATATTTATAGCTCAAACAGACCTAAGAAATGCTTGCGAATTCGCGTGAAGTCAGTCGAATTGATCTTACCGTCGCGAGTAACATCAGCGGCTATCTCTTGAATATCATTCATAGTGTAAAGCTCAAGATAATGACGTCTGATCTGAGTAAAGTCGGTCGAATTAATCTTACCATCGCCCGAAACATCACCCATGATGATGACGGTGTAATCAATTCCGCCCTTGGTTACGGTCATGCCAGTGCCGACAGTTGCAGAGCCTTCAAGCGTATTGCCATTACTGTCTGTAACGGTACAATCGGTAAACTGAGAAGCAGTTACATTCTCACCGAGGTTGACAGTTTTAGCTTTATCGTCAAATACGCCGGGAAGCGCACTGGAAGTGCCTGTTGCACCGAAAATCTGCAATTCATATATCTTAGGTGAATATCCCTTGCTGTTATCAACGGCATAGCAGTTGACGCGAATATACTGAGTTTGAATTGTGGGAATAAGAGTGATTATGTCGGTAGCAATACCGTTAACATCTTCACCGTATTCGTAATATGCGTTGGGCAGATCATGCCAGGTTTCGCCATCATCGGAATACTGAACTGCATATCCGCCTGCATTTGCAGAGCATCTTGAACCCTGTTCCCAACAGATCGCGATCTGACTGATGGTTGCAACTTCGCTGAGCTTTATACCTACCCATGCATCAGTGAGAACCTTGTTGTTGACTGCATCCTTATACTGCCAACCTTCGCCTGAAGTATCACCGTCATTAATATTTGCAGCATTCTTGGATTCGCTGTAAAGAGTGTGAGTTCCGTCATCGAAGGCAGTACCGTAAACGGCGAGGTTTACCATAGAAGAGGGAAGTGCGGTATAAACATTGGTTGCGTTAGCCGAAGTATTATTTGAGGTCTTGGTTACCTTGAAATCAAGATAAACAACGTTTTCGGAAGCTGAGAGGCTTACTTTGCCGTCGGTATTAACGAGTGCTGTATCACTTGAACCTGTAATGGTTACTGTGAAGCCTGAGGGCATCGCAGGCATGGTGAGTCTTGTATCGGTCTCCTTAACCTTTACCGAAGTAATGGTAGCTGCAACATCATTAGCAGTGATAGTGCTTGCGGTAGTGCCTACATAGACCATAGTTGCAACGGACATAAGACCGTCGGTAGTTACCATGGAGATACGTGCAATACCGTTTCCGACTGCTGTAACTGTTCCGTTAGCCGAAACGGTTGCAACAGCCTCGTCGCTTGAATAGAAATCAACTTCGGAAATATCGTAGGAGGAAATGGCAAGACCCGTGGACTTGGATTCTCCGACTGATAAATTAAGAATATCGGTAGCGGAAATGTTATAGCGGTAGTTTGACATGATCTGGTCAAAGTTTCCGCGGTTAAAGAGGGTGGGACAATATTCATTATCTACTAAAGACTGATAATGAGCCATTAATTCATCATAATCGCTAACCGCCTCTGCGATGAGGGGAATATTTTCGTTACCCTTAACGCTTAATTCCTTGGTAAGAATAGCCACAGTGAACAGACGCTCGGTTATGGAATAAAGGTCAAGACCATATTCGCAGGTAACCTCGATGAAATCCTTGCAAGCAAGACTGTCGTCTAAAGTAGCCGCAAGCTCGACCATCTCGGTCCAAAGCTCTACGCTGTAGCGACGTTCATTAAGCTTCGTGTAACTTCCGTCTGCCGCTTTATTGGCATACATAACATTAACACATTCGTTGAAGAATGAGGGATTAATATCGGTATCACGCATCCAAAGTACATTCATCATAGGAGCGGAATTGGTACCCTTGCCGTAAAGAACGGCATCAGCAGAAAGTGCAGCTATCTTATACAGTGTTTCTGCAT
>CAYRPK010000091.1:0-6017 GCA_964426175.1 uncultured Eubacteriales bacterium
ACTGCCTTCGGCAGTAAGTAATAGTGAATAGTGAATAATGAATGAGTTACTTCTTCACTCTTACTTTTTGCCTGTTACTTGATTTATGGTGGGTATGGCATAGTTGGTTAATGCGCCAGATTGTGGCTCTGGAGATCCTGAGTTCGACTCTCAGTACCCACCCCAGCTTCAGAGCGGACGCAGAAATGCGTCCGCACTATTCATATTGGGATGTAGCCAAGTGGTAAGGCAACGGTCTTTGACTCCGTCACCGTGGGTTCAATTCCCGCCATCCCAACCAACAAAATAAGCATCACCTTACGGTGGTGCTTATTTTGTTGGTTATAGAAAGCAAGTGATGCAGAACCCGCAAATTGCCGCTATGCGGCAATTTGCTAAAGCATGCGCAAAACAAACCTGAATTCAGCACAATCCCTCGCGCACGCGTGTTCAACTATTCCCGCCAAAAATCGACAAGTTAAAACTTGTCTACAGTCTGAGTAGCTTTTGATGGACAAAAGCTACTTTTTATTTACCTATCCTATAACCATCATAAGCTTTCCCATGCCGTTATTGTAACTGTAGAGCTTATCCTTGAATTCCTGTCGCGTTACATTTCCTTTAAATCCCATATATGCAGGCGCAAGCTTGTCATAGATGCACGGAGAATATTTCTTAATTAAAAATTCGGAGATTCGAGATGAGGGTACAATATCGACAATATCGGACAAATCACCGATATCAAGCACATATGCTTTATCGTCCTGGCAGTTTCTAAACAGACATATTCTCCATTCCTTTTGCTCGGCATAAGCTGTTGTTTTGCAAAAGCAATCCTTTGTACTTGTCCTGTTTGCTCCGCCGCGTAACCAATGAGCAGCTTCGTATAGCTCCTTTGAAGCCAGATACATGCTATGTTTCGGCGGGTTTTTTACACCTGCGCGTTCCTTATATCTGACATCTCCTGCTATGCAAAGCCAATCTGTCTTTACAGCCTTAAGTACACGACTTATAAATTCTTCTTCGTCTTTTAACACTGCTACATAATCGCCGAATTCAGACATTGATCGCGGCGGCAAATTAATAAATCGCGTATCCGGAAAAATTGATTTCGAGGTTGGTAATAGGTACTTTTGGTCGGAAATATCCACTCTGTAAAAGCAATACAGATTACAGTAGCGGTATGCTTCCAGACGAAACATAACATCACCGTTTACAACCTGCTGCATATCTATCGGTAATCCTATGCCGTCTTTTTTAAGAGTATCGCTGATGCCTTCGAGAACATCGCGCTGTTCTTCAAAACCGTTATCCCAAAAATAAGCAAGTGAATTCATATAAAGCTTGCCGCTTTTAAACATCTCGGCATACTCTTTATTGGCAAAAAACTTAATTAGTTGACGCATCATCATTCTCCGAAATCATCATATCTCAAACAAGCGGCAGGCGTTATCGTGGGTAATTTTAATTATCTCTTCTGCCGTCATGCCGCGAATTTCGGCTAAGGCTTGCGCCACATAAACGAGATAATCCGAGCGGTTACGCTTGCCTCTGTTCGGCGTAGGCGCAAGGTATGGTGCATCCGTTTCTATAAGCATAAATTCAAGCGGAATTTCTGCCGCCACTTCCCTTGCTTTACGTGCATTTGAAAAAGTGACAACGCCCGTAAAGCCGAGATATATACCCAATTTTACAAGCTCACGTGCATCCTCACAGCTTCCTGAATAACAATGCATAACACCCTTGGGATGATATTTACGCATAACTGCCATCATATCTCCGTGGGCTTCTCTGTCATGCATGATAACGGGCATGTCAAGTTTTTTTGCAAGCTCAAGCTGTCGGATAAAGACCTCATTCTGAATATCCTTGGGAATATCGTAATGATAATCAAGCCCAATCTCGCCAACGGCACGGATTTTGTCGCAGCTTTTAATTATTTCTTCAAGCTCATCAATATAATCGCCCTTAACTTCCGTTGCACTTTCGGGATGAATACCTGCTGAAGCATAGATATTCTCATATTTTAAAGCTAAATTACGACAACGCTTTGCACTGTCAATACTATCCGCACAGGTCATTATTTTACCGACAATACCCGAAAAAAGCTCATCTAAAAGGCTTTCTCTGTCGTCATCATACTGAACTGCGTCATAATGTGAATGACTGTCAAATATTTTTTGCATTTAAATACTCCTTTTATGATTAAACGCCCCTTGCATGGGGCGTTTAATATTATACTCTTCTTCTGCGTTTCTTGCCACTTGATATCTTTGCAACCGCAAAAATTGCTACAATCACAACGAGCGCAATGCCGATTACGCCTAATACTATCATAAGGGTTGAGTTTCCTTCGGATTTTACTCTTTCCCACATCGCAACACAAGCATCGTTTCTGTCGCCGTAATCCTCCATTACTCCTAACTTTTCGGTGATTTCAGGGTAACGGACATCATAAGAGAAAAATTCTTCAACATCATATTCGTTTTCTTCAATAACCGTAATAGCTTCAGCATCAGCGCGGATAATCTCTTTATCAACAGCCGATGAATATCCAACCTCCATCATATTTGCCGCTGCAACAGAAGGGGTGTTCATATAATCAATAAAAATCTGCGCGGCAGTCTGATTTTGACAGGTAGTAGGGATAACCCAACCGTCATACCAAATATTGCCGCCTATCTCGGGAACAAAGTAGTCAAGAGTTACGCCCTCCTCCTCACCACATTCGATGGCATATACTGCGTCACCCGACCATGCAAGGTCAACATAAGCAGTTTTTTGAAGCATGTCATCCTTACCGAAATCGACTTCATAGCCCTTGATGATGCTTTTCTGCTCTTTTAACACTGTCTCAGCCGCCTTTAATATTGCATCGTCGGTGCAGTTTATAAGCTCAGCTGTGCTCTTATTCTCGTAGCCTGAGGGAAGCTTGCCGTATTCCTTAAGATATAGAACCGCTGCAGCATAGGTATCGCGAATGGAATCCTTCATAAGTATTCTACCGTTAAGCTCAGCGTTATTATTCTCATTCCAGAGAAGTCCCCAGCCTTTAGCGAGGTCCGCTTCGGTTACGAATTCGGGATTATAAAGAATTCCCAAGGTGCCCCAGAAATAGGGCATCATATAATCCGAAAATTTACCGTCCTCCACCTTAAAGGTGTTGTCAATGGTTTCTATAATTTGAGCATCCACATTATTGACATTCTTATAAAGAGAGGTATCTGACCAATCAAGCTTTAAAAGCAGGTCATCCTCATAAAGTCGCTGAATGGCATATTCACTGGGACATGCAACATCAACTTCCGCCGCGCCCGTTTTTATTCTGGTCAGCATGGTTTCGTTAGTATCAAAGGTGGTATAGGTAATTTCAATATCCTTACCCGTTAAGCTTTTATAATAAGAAACAAAGCCCTCTTCCCAATCGGGAGCAATATAATCTTCCCAATTATAGATAACAAGCTTTTCCGTCTCAGCAAAAACCGACGGGGTTACCGCTGCGGTAAGTACGCAAAGCATTACGAGGGAAAGTACAGCCGATAAAATTCTTTTCATTGGTTAAACATTCTCCTTTGTTTGTGATTTTGCTTTTATTACATTTGATATAAGTATTGCCCCCAGGACAACAACAAATATAATTGAAAATACAGGGAACCAATATACTTCAAGTCCGCCTACCTTAGCATCCTTATAAAGAAGGGTTGAAATAGTTTCTATTCCGCTTGTTTCGCCTTTATTCATCTGAGTTATAATAAAGTCATCAAGGCTTAAGGTAAATGCCATAACAAAGCCCGATACAACACCCGGAAAAATATACGGAATAAGCACCTTACACAATGCAGTAAAGGGATTGGCGCCAAGGTCGAGCGCCGCGTCATAAAGATTGGGGTCCATGCTTTTCAGCCGCGGCAGTACAGACAGTACAACATACGGAGTACAAAACGAAATATGCGAAAGTATGAGCGTTACGTAACCGAAAGGGATTTTTAAGGTTACAAAAAAGAGCATCAGCGATACTGCCATAACCATTTCGCTGTTAATAAGTGGGAGTTGATTTATACTTAATACCGCCTTTTTTGTTCGTGCATTAAGATAATATATACCAATGGTGGAAAAAGCGCCGATTATTGTTGACACTACTGAAGAAACCAGTGCAACAAGCAGCGTATTTTTTACAGCATTAAAAAATCCCGTTTCACTTCCCCTTGTAACTATCGCCTTGTATCCTTCAAGGCTAAAGCCGTCTGCAAAGGTGAAGTGATTGCTGTTTGAAAAGGAAAATACGATCATAACAACAATTGGGGTATATAAGAGAAGCAAAATAATAAGAAGATACAACTTTGAAAGAATATCAAAAAGGCTGTTTTTCTTCATTATATCTGCACTTCCTTTCGCAAAAATTAACTGCTAAACCGCACCTGTTTCTGCCTCAACATCAAGCTTAGACATGATTACATTGGAGAGCAGTACAAATATCATCATAACAAGGCTCATAACACTGCCTATGCCGTAAAGAGATTCGTGGGCAAACATATCGTCGATAAGGTCACCGAAAAGCTGAATTTGGTTAGTGGTAAGAAATTCCGAAATAGCAAAGGTTGATATAGCGGGGATGAACACCATGGTTATTCCGCTGACTATTCCCGGAATACTTAACGGAAGCGTAGTTTTTATAAAAACTCCCACAGGGTCGGCACCCAAATCTCTTGCCGCTTCACCGTAGCTTCTGTCAATACCCGAAATAGCAGTGTGTAACGGCAAAATCATATAGGGAAGGAAGTCATAGATAAGACCTATTATCAATGCTCCTTGACCTAAGGGAACTCCCACAGCATTAAAAATGGTTTTAAGAGTAAGAGTCCTTATCAAAAAGTTTACCCACATAGGTATTACAAAAAGCAGAACCAAAAACCGCATTCCAGAAAAGTGCTTTGCAAGAAAATATGCAACAGGATAGCCGATTATAAGACACGCAACAGTGGTTACAAAGCCATATACCAAGGAATTTGCAAAGGTTTTAAGATATGTTCCCTCGGTTATAAAGCGTACAAAATTTTCTAAGCTTAACTGCCCGTCGGCAATAAAGGCATTTACAAGCACCAAAACAAGAGGCAATACTACAAATATGAAAAGGAAAATTATATAGGGTACAGCAAAGGTTTTTTTAGAAAAACGAAAACGCGGCTTATTTTTCATCTTCATTTCCTCCCAAGGGAGTTACCTTAATTTTGTCAGGTGCTATGGAAATACCTACTCTGTCGCCTTTGAGCCAGTCGTCTTCAGTATCAACAAAGAAGTCATAATATGTGTCTGTTCTTATAATACACTGATAATAGCTTCCCTTATAAATAGAAGAAACTACCGTTGCACCAATGATGCCATCCTCTTCATCGTCAAAGATTTCAACATCGTCAAAATCCACCTCGACTAAAACCTGAGTTCCCTCTGGGATATCGCTGTTAACAGGGAAGCTGCCGTCGCACATCTCGACAGTGCCGTTACCCATAACGCCTTCGAGCTTATTGATGATACGTGCTTTATGCATTATATGCAGATTAGTGGGCGAGATATAAAGACCGATGATTTCGCCGACCTCAACATCCTCGCTATTATAAATAAGCACTTCATTCTGTTCTTCGCCCTCTGTTAAGGCTATAATCTGGAAATGGTCACCCTTAAAAACGCAGGAATCTACCTTTGCAAGCATAAGTGCTTTCTCATCATCTTTAGATAAAACCTCTATATCCTCGGGACGGAGAATAACATCAACAGATTCGTTGTATTTAAAGCCTTTGTCAACACATTCAAAGCTTCTTTCGCAAAATTCAACAAGGTAATCCTTGCGCATAATACCTGAATAAATATTGCTTTCACCGATAAAGTCTGCAACAAATGCATTGGCAGGCTCGTCATAGACCTTTTGGGGAGTGCCTATCTGCTGAATCTCACCCTCGCGCATAACTATGATGGTATCCGACATAGTTAAGGCTTCCTCTTGGTCGTGGGTAACATAAATAAAGGTTATTCCCAGCTTTTTA
>CAYRPK010000092.1:0-6000 GCA_964426175.1 uncultured Eubacteriales bacterium
GAGGAAGAAAAGATTATGCAGGGACTTCTAAAGCTTACCGAAGAAGATTTGACATTCAGTGTGCGTCAAAATCACGAAACACATCAGATGGTAATAAGCGGATTAGGTGAGATTCATCTTGATGTTATTATTTCAAAGCTTAAGAGTAAGTTTGGTGTTGAGGTAGAGCTTGTACCTGCAAAGGTTCCCTACCGTGAAACTATCCGTAAAAAGTGTAAGGTACAGGGCAGATATAAAAAGCAGACGGGCGGTCACGGTCAGTTCGGCGATGTTTGGATTGAGTTTGAACCTACCGACAGCGAAGACTTAGTATTTGAAGAAAAAGTTGTTGGCGGTGCAGTTCCCAAAAACTTCTTCCCTGCGGTTGAAAAGGGACTTCGTGAATGTATGGTAAGCGGAGTTTTGGCCGGCTGCCCCGTAGTAGGCATAAAAGCCACCCTTGTTGACGGTTCTTATCATCCCGTAGACTCTTCTGAAATGTCCTTTAAAACAGCAGCAATTTTAGCTTTTAAGGAAGGCATGAATCAAGCTTCCCCAACAATACTCGAACCCATAGGCAGTCTCTCGGTACTTGTTCCCGAATCGCAGATGGGCGATATAATGGGCGATATTACAAAGCGCCGCGGACGTGTTTCAGGTATGAATGCCGCCGAAGACGGTATGCAGCAGATAGATGCAGAGGTTCCGATGTCTGAGATGAGTGACTTCTCTGTAATGCTTCGTTCCGTAACCCGTGGCAGAGGCAGCTTTACCTTTGAGTTTGCTCGTTATGAGGACGCCCCTCCGGCTGTAGCACAAAAGGTAGTAGAGGAATACGCGAAAGAGTCTGAATAAAGTTAAACCCCTATCTTCAAAATAGAAGATAGGGGTTTAACTTTATTCTGCATTTAATTCTTCATTAAGGAAAATATCCTCTAAATCCATGGAATATGAGGGAATTGAGGCGGGCTTAACGATGTTTTTGGTAGTATTGATTACCTCACCCGTGGCATTTATATAAATATATTTTTCCTGTACTTCATCGTAGAAAACTACGGTGTCAATATAGGCAGTGACGTAATTTGCATATGTTGGGTCATAAATATATTCAGAACAGTCGGGGGAAAGAAGCCCGTATTTTTCCTCGGTCTGCACAAGGATAAATCCGTCAAAACGTGCATCGGCGTAGGTGTATTCAGCATATTTATCCGAAACAAAGTTTCCTGCTTTATCTATAATCATGCTGGCTCCGTCTGCCGTTGTAACAGCGGCCATGCCGTCATAAAACATACATTCTTCGGAAAGTTTAACATATTGAGGCTTGATTACATATGTACCTGTTTTATCAATATAACCAACCATACCCTCTAATGAAACTGCGGCCAGCCCTTCCGAAAAGGGTAACGCCGCATCAAATTGCGGATTAACTATCCATTCGCCTTTTTCGTCAATATAGCCATAGCGGTTACCGTATTTTATAAGGCAAAGCCCGTCTGAAAAATGAGGATATGCGTAATCATAAACAGGAGCGATAACGGATTTTCCGTCCTTATCAATAAAGCCATAAAGTCCGTCACGACAAACTCTGGCAAGACCGTCACAGAAGATACCTGCTTCATCATAGGTATAGTCGATGACTGTTTCACCGCTTTTATTAATATAACCCCATTTTCCGTCGACACAAACAGCAGCTAATCCGTTAAAAAATGCAGAGGCATCATCGTATTGAGAGGGAATTTTGTATTCTCCCTTTTTGTTTATATAACCCCAAGAGCTACCGTCAAAAACAGCCCACAGACCATCGCGAAAACCGTAGCTATCGCAATCCATATAGCTGCAAGGGATTTCTTCCTTTCCGTTTCTGTTTATGGCACCGATTTTTGAATTGGAACCAATAACGGCATAAAGTCCGTTATCAATTTCCGCAATAACTTTTTGGTATGATGCCGATAACAAGATTTCGCCATCAGAGTTAACAAGACCTTGAAGGACAACTGCACCTTCAGCGGCTTCATCATCGGCGGTGTAAATCGAAAGTAAATCGTGTGAGTCTACAATTCCTCTGTCAGGCTTATAGGATAAAACAGCAATAACGACGATAATGGCTATAGCTGCAATACCTGTCAGGACGAACAGAGTTTTAAGTTTACCTTTTCCAAGACGCTTTTTTTGGGGTTCAACTGTGGCTTCTTCGCTGTCGATATTCAGATGTTTAGTATTGTATTTATTGAAAGTTTCGGAATATGGTTTGTCATCAATTAATTTTTCATCCAAGCTCGACTTGCAAACCGGACAGATTTCTGCTGCGTTGTCGCATTCGGTACCGCACTTCTGACAGATTTTCATATAACGACCGTCCTTTACAAAATAATTGATAAGAATCTATATCTAATCTATTATAACACATTTTTTCGACAAATAAAATATATTTTGTAAAATAGGTGACACAAAATAAAAAAACCGCCTCGGGGGCGGTTTTTATCAGCAATAGATATCATTAATATTTGTAGGTTCATTATCGTAGCGGATTTCAAGATGTACATGATTGCCGGTAGAACGTCCTGTAGAACCGACATATGCAATTGTCTGACCCTGATAAACCTTATCGCCTACTTTAAGATCGGCAAACGCACTGCAGTGAGCGTAGAATGAAACATAACCGTTACCGTGATCAACCTTTACAAGCTTTCCGTAAGTACCAAGAGTACCCATATAAACAATGGTGCCTCCGTCTACGGCATAAATTTCAGTACCTTTAGGTGCGGCAAAGTCAATGCCTTTATGGAAATCGCGCGAACCGTAAATGGTTCTCCAACCGTAGCGACTTGTAATACTTCCACCTTTTATGGGACGAATCCAATTGCCCGTTGCAACAGTTTTGGGCTTTTCCTTAGTGCCCACGTAAATACGCTTGGCAACGGCTTCTTCAACGGTTTCCTCACTAAGAATTTCTCTTGAAACTTCAACACCATCTATATAAGATACGCTGGCGGTAATACGGTTTGTTCCGGAAGAACCTTCCGAAATTGTTTTTTTGGTACCTTTATAAATTGAGTCATTTTCAATCTCTATAACGGGGATTTCTGTTTTTTCCTCATAAATCTCGGTTTTAGTAACAGATACCTTGAGGAGTGATGATGAGGAACTGATAATAATTTCTTCGCCTTCATAGATGTAGCGATCATCAATTCCCTCGTTTAAAGCACTAAGCTCATCCACGGTAGTTTCAAAGTTATTGGCGATGCGTTCAATGGTATCACCGGATTGAATTGTATATCTGACTTCTTCTTCAATGGGAGTGTTGAGTAGCCTTTCAAGCTGAGCGGCTGTTTTCTTTTTAGTTACAAGGTAAAGACCTTCGCGTATATCTACACTTTCAACAAAACTTATCTCAGCATCATCATTGCCTTCGGCTGACTTATAGGGAAGAAGATATTTGTCGATTGCTGATTCAAGTACGCTTTTATCGTCATTAACAGCAATGAGCTCATCGTCTATAAACAGACCGTAGCCTTGGCTGAAAAGCTCAGGCGTACTTTCAACGATTTTATTTGAAATATCGTCAGCAGAGGTATATTCGGGGTTATTCATCATAACAAGAGTGTAGGTAGGTTTAACATTTACCGTATATTGCAGACCTGTTGCTTCTTCTACTCTTGTGGAGATATCTGTGATAGCACTGTTAAATACAGCTTCATTTTCAACAACTCCGATTTCAGAACCTTTAAATTCTACTGCAAGACCGTAGCCGTAACCGGAATAATGAGAAATTACAACAACGGCTACAACAATGGCTGAGGCAGGAGCGATGTAATTAAGTGCAGGAGCAAAGCTTTTCCATAAAAGAGCAAATAACGCACCTGTTTGTTTAAATATGTTTACAATACCCTTTGCAACTCCGCTTTTAAAGCCACATACAGAAGAAACAGCGATGTTTTTCAAGCTGTTGCAAAAATCAATAAACATACGTCCTATTGATTTACGCTCTGCTTTTCCGCGGCTGACAAGCTCTTCGTACCATTGCTCAAACATTTCTTTTACAGCGCGAAAAGCATATTGGCAGGCAACAAAAGCTGCAAATCCGGCACGTATTAAAATGCGCGCTGCTTTAATAGCAAAAATACCGAGAGTATTGCAGATATTAAAAAACACAGTGTATAGATATGTCGTCAATGATGAGCTTTTTTTGCTGTTCAATCCAAACACTTCCCTTAAAACTTATTATAATGGTTACATTATACCCCCTTTTTGTAACTTTTTCAAGCGAAATGGTTACATTTTGTTACTTTTTCAAATTAAATTTACATTTTTATAGTTATCGAAACAAAAAAGGATTGCATACTTTAGAGCGTGTGCAATCCTTTTTACAATTAAAAAAATCATTCGCAAATACCGGCGTCGGAAATCTTTTTCATAAATATCTCCACATCACGGTCAGCAATTTCTAAGGATACATCGTATTCTTTGGTGAGTTCGGAAACCAATTCCTCTTTTGAAATATCCGACTCCTGCATTAGCTTAAACAAAAAAGCACCTGTAGAATTTACATTTATCATACCGTTAAAATTTTTGCTTGCTGCCCCGACGGGAACAATTATGCTGTTACCGGCAATTTCTCTCAAGATAAAACCCGATTTGATTTTCATTAAAATTAACCGCCCTTTCAACTGTGACTATTATAATAACGATATAATTCTACCATAAAAAAGCGGCAATGTAAACTGTTTTTCTTGCCAAAACTCAAAACTTGGCATAAAGCCTGACTAAAAGTCAAAAAAGCATGGTTATACTGATATTTAATAACAAACGCTACGTATCCGTTGCCGCCGAGTGCAGAGGCAAGCGGTAGAAAAACGACGGCACCGTATGAGTAATAGCCAATTGCTACCGCACCGGCAGTAATGCCCAATATAATTGCGAGCAATAGCTACATCTCAGCTCTTTCAAAAAGCGTCTTTATTCTTTCGTTTAATGCAGAATTTTCGGGTAGAGAAAGAGTACTGTCGCTTCTGAGAAGCTTAACTGCCGCTTCAGATGCTTTTTTGAGTATATCCATATCAGTAAACAGATCGGCAATTTGCAAAAGGGGAAGTCCGTGCTGTCGCTGCCCGAAAAAGTCACCGGGTCCGCGGAGCTCTAAATCTTTTTGTGCAATAACAAAGCCGTCGTTGGTTGCCGCCATAGTCTTAAGTCGCTCTATAGCGACATCATTTTTGGCGTCGCTTACCAAAACGCAGTGAGATTCGGCACTGCCTCGTCCCACTCTGCCGCGAAGCTGATGAAGCTGGCTTAATCCGAAACGCTCGGCGTTTTCGACTAACATCAGCGTAGCATTGGGGACGTCAACGCCCACCTCAACGACCGTCGTTGCAACGAGAATATTAGTTTCTCCCGAAGAAAAGGACTCCATCACCTGTGACTTATCCTTTGCTTTAAGCTTTCCGTGAAGCAAGCCTATCTTGTATTGAGGAAATATTTTAGATATCTCATCATAATATCTTTCTGCAGAGATAAGCGGACTTTCCTTTTCTTCTACTAATGGGCAAACGATATATACCTGATGTCCTGCTGTAACCTGCTTTTCTATAAAAGCTAAAAGCCGCTTGCGATATGAGCTATCAACGAAAAAGGTGCGGACGGGCTTTCTGCCCTTCGGCATTTCGTCCAAAATACTGACATCAAGGTCGCCGTATATCATAAATGCAAGTGTGCGGGGAATGGGGGTTGCACTCATTACGAGAACATGGGGACTTATGCTTTTTTGCGACAGTGCGCCGCGTTGCTTGACGCCGAAGCGGTGTTGCTCATCGGTTATAACAAGGGCTAATTTTGAGAATTCCACATTATTTTCAATAAGCGCATGAGTACCGATCAAAATATCAATGTCGCCATTAGCAAGCGCTTCTAAAATTCTACGTTTTTTTACCGCGGTTACAGAACCCGTTATGAGTTCAGCACGTATACCCAAGGGGGAAAGCTGACGAGAAAGATTTTCATAATGCTGTGCGGCTAAAATTTCCG
>CAYRPK010000093.1:0-5974 GCA_964426175.1 uncultured Eubacteriales bacterium
TGGCTTTGACGGAATAAAACCAATTAGGGAAACAACCGTTTTTTATATATTTTCCAAGCCAAGCACCGATGAAGAAAAGAGCGGTCCAAGGCAGTATTGGGAAATAGTCGGCACTGAAAAAATTATGAGAGGGTATTCCTAACCAGAAAAGTCCTTTAACATCATAGAAGCCTTCCGAAACAATATAGAAAATCACAAAAATCACCGCAAGAATAACAGGGAAGGCTATATTTAGAAATTTGTTTTGACAAAGCTTATCGAAGCCTTTTTGACAAAGTCCCCAAAGAACCATTGAAATACCGAGTAAATGAAGAATACCAAAATAAATTTCACATCCATAGAATAAATCTTCATCTATGGCAGGGAGAATAATGACAGTAAACAAAGTCAAAAATGCGGCAAAGACGCACGCTTTGATACCCCGCTTTAAATTGGAGCGTGAATACCTGCAGGCAATGCCCGAAATCAGAACAAACAGGCACTGAAAAAAAGGCTGTACGATTTCTGTTATAATATCCGAAAAAGTGACTGTGCGGCAAAATTTGAAGAATGCCAAAAGTCCTTCTGATGCATTTGCATCATAAAAAATATACGAGACATCGAATAAAAAGTGGTGCAAAACCATTGCAACAATGGCAATTCCGCGAAGAGTATCTAAAATTACGAGCCTTTGTGGCTTAGAAGCGATGTTTTCCAAAAGAGTTCTCCTTTTAAACAAGATGGGATAAATCCCACAGGAAGGCGGGAGTAACATTTCCCTCATTATCAAACTCAAGCTTGCTGACGGCAGTGTTTTTACCAAGCTCGGTGCAACCGCAAATCAAGGTTAAATACGAACGGATAGCACAACCGTGAGATACGATTACTACTGTTTCATCCTTATGATGAGCTAAAATATCGTCAATAGCGGCTTTCATTCTCTCGGCTACCTCGCGGATACTTTCGCCCTCCTCAGGACGGCAGTTAAAATCTGCTGATAAAAATAACGTAAATTGCTCCTTAAAGGTTTCCTGACAGTCGGCAAATTTCATTCCTTCCCAACGGCCGGCATATATCTCTCTTAATTTGGGAGTTGTAAAAACAGGAAGAGATTGACTTTGTGCAATAGCCTCGGCTGTGAGTCGGGCACGGGTCAGATCACTTGAATAAACTGCGTCTATGGCGATGCCGTTAAAACGGTTGGCTAAAGGTGCAAGACATTCTTTGCCGTAATCGGTAAGCTTACCGTCAACATGACCGTGAAAAAGACGAAGCAGATTTGCCTCAGCCTGAGCGTGACGTATGATGTATAAATTGGTCAACGATATTACCTCCGTAGTCATATTATCATTAGGCGTCATTTATTATACATCATATTTATGGCAAATTCAATGCTAATATTAAAAAGCATTCATCATCTTGCAAAAAATCATACTGAATAATTTGTGCAATATTATAAAATTAGTTATGGATTTGTTAATTAATTGTACGACGATTGACTAAAAGCTTTTGAGAGTATATAATTATTGTATAAAAATGTGCTTAAGGAGGTACATACATGATTAAGAACATCTTAAAGCGAGTAGGACTCGTTGCATGTGCGGCAATGCTCGTTGCATCGGCTGCTCTCATGCAGGGCTGTGACTTCAACAAGGAAGTTGACGTAACTCAGCCTGTTGTATTCCCCCTTGAAAAGGAAGCTACCTTAACCTGGTATTATCCTTGGGGAACTACTTATCTTTCCGATTATGAGGATTTAAATGAGCATCCCTTTATGCAGGAACTTAAGGAAAAAACCAATATTAATATTGAGTTTACCTATCCTACTATGGAAGCTTTCAACGGCGCTGGCGGCGAATATGAAAGCTACCTTGCATCGGAAGAATATTTTGATATGGCTACTCATAACTGGTATTTCCCCGCTCATTCGGGAACTACCATTGACGGTGCCATTGATGACGGTATCTACCGCAATCTTACCGATCTTGTTTCCATTCATATGCCTAATTTCCAGAGCTATATGAATAAGTATGCAAATCTTGCTAAGCTCGTTCAAACTCAGATGGGAAACATCCTCTACATTCCTAAGGTAACTGCTTACAGTGTAGAAGAAAATGTTCAGCAGACTACCGGTCTTGTGGTTCGCCAGGATATGCTTGACGAATTCCAGCTTGACGCACCTACCACTATTTCCGAATGGTATACTGTTCTTACAACTCTTAAGGTTTCCGGCGGCGTTGATTATCCCGTTCAGGTTGGTTATTGGGGCGGTCCTTGGACAGGTAGTGCTTTCTTTACCGCATACGGCGTAGGCAACTCTCATCAGTTTGATGAGGACGGCAATATCGTTTATGCACCAATGCTTGACGGTACTAAAGAATACCTTATTGAAATGAACAATTGGTATACTGAAGGACTCATCGGTTACGGTGATGAATACAATACTACCGACTATAAGATCAGTGACGATATGGCAGCATTCTGGACCAGTGCAGATGAGCTTGAAACTCTCCGCACAACCGGAACAAACCCCAACTATAAGTTGACTGCAGTTCAGTGTCCCACCCTTGAAAAGGGCGATGTTATTAAGGTTCTCGGTAACACTACGGGTACCAATGTAACCTTCGGTTCTGCTCAGGCAGGCAGTGTATTCATTTCTCAGGCATGTGATTATCCTCATTATGCATTGGCTTGGCTCGATCAGTTCTATACCGATGAAATGTTCTATCGCACTTCCTACGGTGTTGAAGGTACTGATTATACCAAGAACGAAGACGGAACCATTACCTTTACCGATAAGATCAAGAATGATTCCGAAGGTATGAGATGGGCTATTGCTCATAACGCATTCCTTGATTCTATGTATCGTGACGGTCAGGTATTTGTTAAGTATGCATATTCTGAAGAAGTTGCTGTTGCAATTACCGAATGGTCCAAGGGTACTGATGAACTTACCATTCCTGCAGACAGCACCAGACTTACTGCTGAAGAGGAAGAACTCAAGGCAGCTTCTGTTGGTAACTATGCAGCACAGATTTGGGGACTGAAGGGCTTCCTTACCGGCGACACTCCCTTTACTGAGTGGGATGCATATATTGCTCAGTTCTATGAGATGGGTGTTCAGGAAGAGTGCGATATCATGAAGTCAGCTTATGACCGTTGGCTTTCGACCTGATTTAGATTATACAGAATAAGAAAAATGCACATTGCTTCTTTAGACTGCACCAATGTGCACGGACAGTACAAAAAGCACCTTATGGTAATTAAACTGAAATTTTAAGCAACAAACTGACTCCGTTGTTCCATCGGAGTCAGTTTTGTTTTTAATTGAAAGTCTTGGTCACTGTGGAGCTGCAGCTCTGCGGTGACCTTCTCTGCCAATGGTAGATTCCATGCAGGTATATCTATTCGAGACACAGGATACTCTGAAGAACCGGCAATTTCACTAATTGAATATTTATTTTTATGACGATAGATTACCATATACTTTACACCTGTCTTCACTTCTTTTCGGTGAGCGAGAGAAAATTCCGCA
Organism: uncultured Eubacteriales bacterium; assembly: GCA_964426175.1. GTDB lineage: Bacteria > Bacillota > Clostridia > Oscillospirales > CAJFTT01 > CAYRPK01. The sequence continues at coordinate 3,515 of CAYRPK010000093.1, forward strand.
TCAGTTCTTTTTCAATTTTTAATCGTTTTGTATACCTTTCTTTACTTGAAAATTCATACTGTAACTGAGTAAGCTTATTTAATTGCTGTACAGATGGCGAAAATTCAGTTTGGTCTTTTTTGTGGTCTACCATTCTGATTAAATTTAAAGGCCTTCAATCTATATAACGCCATTTTTTAACAATAGTTACAAAAATCCCCGAAATAAACTCGAGGATAAATAATTATATTATTTCATTAAGCAGATTTTCAAGCAGAACACCGTTGCGATGAGGCGTACCTGCATTAAAAGTGACGTTGATTAAGCGACTGACAAAATCCGATGCTTTTTTGACGGAAGCATTAAGACTCTCGCCTTTGAGCATATAACCAAGCATGACAGAAGCAAAGATGTCGCCCGTACCCGGATAATCCGCACCGATAATGGGGCTGTCCACTGAAAAAGAACACTCATTTTCTCTGTCAAAACAAAAATTATGTATAAGTCCGTCACGTAAAACACCTGTGATAACAACACTGCACTCACCGCCGCGTGAAAGACGCATAACCCAAGCTTTGATTTCATTTGACGAAAGCTTTTCTGAATAGTTTTCACTTAATAAAATTGCGGCTTCGGTAAGATTAGGTGTGATAATATGCGCTTTCTCAGCCAGACTTCGCATAGAAGCGCACATTTCATCGGTGTAGGTTTTATAGACTTCGCCGTTATCGCCCATAACTGGGTCGATTAGATGTAATGCTGAGGGATAGGCAGAAAGATAATCCGAAACGACAGATATTTGACGCTCGCTGCCTAAAAAACCGCTGTATACAGCATTAAAATTAAGATCAAGCTTTTTAAAATGCTCCAAAGCGGAGATCATAAAATCCGTAGTATCCTCAAAACAGAAATCCTCAAAACCGCCTGTATGAGTAGAGAGCAACGCGGTGGGTACAGCACAAACCTGAGTGCCGAGTGACGATAAAACGGGAGTTATAACGGAGAGAGCACATCTCCCGAAGGAGGACATGTCATGTAAAGCCGCAACCAAAGGCGGTGTATTTTGAGCATTTATCAAAACCAAGTTCCCTCACATTCAGCTTTTTTATCGCGAAGCATAAGCGAAGTTATTACTTCGTTTAAAGGCTTATTTTTATAAAGTACATTATAAATTGCAGTAACTATCGGCATATCAATATCGGCTTGCAATGCTAACTCATATACGACTTTAGCTGCGGCGATACCTTCAACAGTCATACCTATCTCAGCAATCGCTTCTTCAGCGGTACAGCCCTGACCGATAAGAATACCTGCTCGTCTGTTGCGACTGTGCATACTTGTGCACGTAACTATAAGATCGCCCACTCCGCTCAGACCTGCAAAGGTCTGAGATCTCGCGCCGAAGGCTTCACCCAAGCGCGCCATCTCTGTGATACCTCGTGTCATAACTGCAGCTTTTGCGTTGTCACCTATATTTGTTCCGTCAAGAATACCTATGGCAACGGCAATAATATTTTTGATGGCGCCGCCGAGCTCGACTCCCGCGACATCGTCGGAAATATAAACTCGCATGCTTGAGTTAGAGAAAATATCCTGCACCGTTTTTGCAGCATTTGTATCTTTTGATGCCGCAACAATGGCGGTAGGAACCTGCCGCGCAACCTCTTCTGCGTGAGAAGGGCCTGAGAAAACAACTACCTTACAGGGGAGTTCTTCACTGATAACGGCAGAAAGACGTTTATTTGTGTTAGGCTCAAGTCCTTTTGCAACGCTGACTATAATAGTATTGTCGTTAACCTTGCCTTTTAGTTTTATTGCAGTTTCACGGACAAATTTTGATGCGGTTGCGAGAATTATAATATCGCAGTTACAGACAAAATCAATTGAATAGGAGAGTTTAAGGCTTTGAGATATTTTTACATCGGGTAAAACGCTTTTTCTTTCATAGTACGTTTCTATTTCTTTAAGTTCGTTTTCGACAGCAGACCACATAGTAACTTCATGACCGTTATCAAGAAGTACACTCGCTAACGCTATTGCCCAACCGCCTGCACCTAAAACAGCGATTTTTTTCACGTTGACTGCCTCCTTGTTAGCTATTTCTTATCAATTTCGGCTTTTTGACCGACTTTTGACTCTGTTCCATTTAAAAGCCGCTTAATGTTATCTTTATGTTTAATTACAATAATTACAGACATTATAACCGAAACACTGATGGTTATAACGCTTATGGGGAAGCTTAATCCAAAAAGGGTAATACTGCCTTCGGGAGCGAATATGCATGCACATACTATAAATACGGGGAGAGTAATAAGCACACTTAAGGATACGGTACGGGTGCAAAGCATCAAAAGACCCCAACAAATAATAACGGCAATAACAAATACTCGCCAGTCAATAAAAAGCATCATAGCAGCTAATGTAAGAACGCCCTTACCGCCTTTAAACCCGAAATACAACGGGAATATATGTCCGATTTGA
>CAYRPK010000094.1:0-5973 GCA_964426175.1 uncultured Eubacteriales bacterium
CTAAGTATAAATAAAAAACCGCAACCGCCTACTCCGGAACCGACTATTGTATTTGAACTTACCCCTCAAAATGCTGTCTTTGAAGAAACTAAAGGACATATGCTAAATGTTAAGGTTGAGGATAAGCTTTTTGAAAGAGTTCAGATTCATTGCTCGTTCCCTCATACAGCGCCTACAAAATATATATCCGTCAGAACCGATGATAATAAAGAGGTAGGACTTATCGAGGATATTGAAATATTCAGCGAACAGCAGAGGGCGCTTATCGAAAAGCAGATAAAGCTTCGCTATTTTGCCCCTGATATAACAAAGATAATCAGCGTGAAGGACGAATTCGGTTATACATATTGGGCGGTAGATACCACCTCGGGCGAATGTCGCTTTACCGTCAGAAACAGCGGCGGTAATATTATTCATCCTACGGGTAACAAATACCTCATTACCGATGTTGACGGTAACCGCTTTGTTATTCCCGATATAACCAAGCTTTCCGCTAAGGAATACAAAATGATTGACATTTATATTTAGGAGAATATACTTTGAATTTAAATTATGAGTTAACGGTTAATCAAACCGAGCTTTGCGAAAAGGAATTATGCTCAAAAATTGAATATTGCGTTCCCGTTGACCTTAATATTGCCGATTTAAGGTATGACGCCTATTTAGTCATAGGTCAGGATAAATGGATCATTTTACAGGATGAAACAGTCTTGGAATGTGAGAATATTTCTGATTACGAGGGCTTTAAAACCACGCCGATGGTCGGTAATGTCATTATTGAAACCTATAATGCGAAATACGGCAGTAAGGTAGTGGCGCGCGGAACTATGCTCCACGCGGCAAGATACGCATATATTTCTCAGGTGCTCAATTTTAAGGCACAGAAAAAGGAAGTCCGTATTTATAATAACGAAGAAGAACGTCACTGCAGCAAATGTGGCAGAGTTTTGGTCCACGGTACAAGAATGTGTGTAAACTGCATGAGCAAAGCCGGCGTATTTAAGCGCCTGTTTGCCATCGGTGCCAAGCATATGCCGATAATTATAGTAAATACACTTCTTCTTCTTTTAAGTGCAGCATTGAGCATCATCTCACCTAAAATACAGGGTAATCTTATTGATACTTGCCTGCGTCCCGTTGAAAGCGGAATTATACCGGAGTCATCAACCTTGGTAATATCCATTTTTCTTATGGCGGCTTGTCTTGTGGGCGGTGAAATCATCAATATTATCAGAGGCAGACTGACTTCACGTATAGGACCTAATATATCCGCCGATTTAAGAAAAACCGTCTATGACAGAATTCAGGAATTATCTATCGGCTTTTTAACAAGTCAGCGCGCAGGCGATATCATGAACAGAATCACACATGATACCAACCGTATCTGCAATCTGGTTCAGGATTTTCTTTCATCACTTGTTTATCAAGCTGTTGTTCTAATTGGCGTCAGCACACTTATGTTTATGACCGATTGGCGGTTAGCACTGCTTATACTCATTCCTGCACCCTTGATGGCATATGTGCAAATGCGCTTATGGAAGCTGCTTTTACATAAGCTTTTCCGCCGTCAGTTCAGACTTGATGATAAAACAAATTCCTTCCTTCACGATGTTTTAAGCGGCATCAGAGTCGTTAAAGCCTTCGGCAAGGAGAAGACCGAGGTCAACCGCTTTGAAGGCTACTGCCGAGATTTTGCCGAAATGTCCGTCAGAAGTGAAAAAACATGGAATTTAATAGTTCCTGCCTGTAACTTTATTATTTCGCTTTCGGGCTATGCCGTAACATATCTTGCGTTTACAATGATTTTGGGCGGTACCCTTTCTTTGGGCGAGCTTTATGAATTTAATGCATATTCGGCTTTGGTCGGCGCTCCAATCAGCTGGCTTATGGGATTACCCAGAAAATACGCTGATGCGGCAATGAGTGTTGACAGAATATTCTCCATTATCGAGGAAGAACCTGAAATTGCCAATGTTAAAGAACCCGTTAAAATGGAAGTTAAGGGTGACATTTCCTTCAAGGATGTTAACTTCGGATATGCATCATACGAGCCGGTTTTACATAATATAAATCTCGATATCAAAAGCGGCGAGATGATTGGCCTTGTCGGTCATTCGGGTTCGGGCAAATCCACGATGATAAATTTAGTATCCCGTTTTTATGATGTTAATGAGGGAAGCATTACGATAGACGGTGTGGATATCAGAAATTTTGATACCGAAAATCTCCATTCACAAATAGGTGTCGTTTTGCAGGAAACCTTCCTTTTCACAGGCACAATTTTTGAAAATATCCGCTATGCAAAGCCTACAGCCTCTGTGCGCGAGGTTATTGAGGCGGCAAAGGTTGCAAATGCACATGATTTCATTGTAAAATTCCCCGACGGTTATGATACTTATGTTACGGAAAACGGCGGCAATCTTTCGGGCGGCGAACGTCAGCGAATTGCTATCGCCCGTGCAGTTTTGGTAAATCCGCGAATTCTTATTCTTGATGAAGCTACCTCCGCACTTGATATTGATACCGAAGAGGTAATTCAGGAAGCACTCTCCCGACTTACCAAAAACCGCACAACCATCGCAATTGCACACAGACTCTCGACTCTTAAAAATGCAGACAGACTCGTTGTGCTTGACCACGGGGAAATTGCAGAGGTCGGCACGCACATTGAGCTGTTACAGAAAAAGGGAATTTATTTTGACCTTGTTATGGCACAGCGCCAGATGAACAAACCTAAGCTTATCAGTAACAGCAATTAATTAAAGTCGGCAAATGCAGATTAGAGGCAAATTTAATACTTGCTATAATAGTTAAAATATGATAAAATTCTCGTATATGAACCGAAAGGAAGTTGTTTTATGGATAAAAAAGTAGTCATTACTGCTGACAGTACCTGCGATTTACCGCCGTATTTATGTGAAGAGTTCGGAATTAAAAAGATTGGTCTTTGGGTAAATTTAGGCGATGAAGCAGTTAAGGATGAGGATGGTGTCACCTCGGCTTATACTGCATATGAATATTACGAAAAGAGCGGTCAGCTTGCAAAGACTGCGGCAAAATCCATTGAGGAGTATAAGGAAGAATTTTCCGTATTTACCTCTCAAGGATTAGAGGTAGTTCACATTTCGCTTTCAAGTGAGCTTTCATCAAGCTGTCAGAATGCTAATTTAGCCGCCAAAGAATTGGGTAACGTTTATGTAGTTGATTCGCGCCATCTTTCAAGCGGACAGGGACTTATTGCAATGAAGTGCGCTGAGCTTGCAAAAGAGGGCAAGAGCGGTGCCGAAATTAAGGAGATTGCCGAAGAATATAAGACTCGCGTCAGCACAAGCTTTGTTGTGGATACTCTCAAATATCTTGCAGAGGGCGGCAGATGCTCGTCTCTTGCTTATTTAGGCGCATCTCTGATGAGTATTAAGCCCACCATTGTTATGCCCGAAGGCGCCCTTGTGGTTGGTAAAAAATACCGCGGTAAGCTTTCAAAGGTACTTAAGGATTACGTTAAAGAAAATCTTCCCGCCGACGGAAGCTACGAGACTGACCGTATCTTCATCACTCATTCGGGTATGGATGATGAGTCTATTTTGGAGGAGTTAAAAGAGCTCGTGTTATCCATTGTTCCCTTTAAGAATGTTTATATTAATCAAGCAGGTATCACTATTGCCGCACATTGCGGTAAAAATACCCTTGGTATTCTGTATGTAAAGAAGTAAGAAATGCCCTTTAAGTGTGTTCCTTTTCGGAACGCACTTTTTTTATTTCACTATGAAAGCAAGTAGCCTAAATCACGCTTTACCATAGCGTCATAATATGCCTCCATTGTAACAGGCGCATTATAAAGCGATGTTAAAAGGTATGAGCGTATATTTCTTACCTTTGCTTTATTATCATTGAAGCATTCAATCACATATTCAATGTGAGATGAATCAATCATATAAAACCTCGCACGAACTGCTTCGCGATCCATTAATTCTTTTCCGATGCGAACGGTAGGGGATAGTCCGCAAATTGTATCCACCATCAACAGAAGCAGGTCGTTGAGTATATGACCGTAATTTCGCTCTGATAAAATATCAAATTCTATCTGCTCCTTAATCAGCTCCGTCACCTCGTCCACATCATAGATTGATGGATAAGTATAATTGAATTCAGTTTTAGTTAATTCAGTATTATTGATATAAGTATTATTTATGTGTGATTTTGAAATTACTTGAGGTTTGGTTTTGAAATCTCCTGAAGCTTCATTTTCGTAATAAATATATTCTGTTTTGAAACAATTTTCATTTAAATATACCATTGACGGCTTTCCGAAGCCTTGACGCTTGCGGTATATCAAGTCGCATTTTTCAAGCTCCTTCAACAGCCTTTGCGCCTTGTTATTTCCGCAGGATAATATTGAGCATATATTTTCTACCGTGTAATAAATAAAAACACGTCCCTCACGGTCGGTAAACCTGTCTTTATTCATTTCAGATAGGCAATGCCTATCCCAGAGTATGCCGTAAAGTAAAATAGCTTCACAGCTAAGTGAGGAATAGTAACTGTCGTTAAATAATAACTTAGGAATACGTAAGTAACCGCCGCTGTTAATTGAATTTTTCATAGTAAAAACATCCTTTCAAAAAAAATCCCCTCCATAAGAAGGGGATTTTCGGGAGTTTTTTTACATAAACATGTAAACACAACAAATTATTTAACAAATTTTTCTGAATTTCTCAGGATTTTGACCATGGGCACAATGAGTATTCCGCAGAAAAAGTTGCTGACTCCGTGGATAATGTCAAAGGAAAGCCCCGCGATTATCCAAGCCTTTGTCTGCTCAAAATTAAGTTCGAAAAAGAGTGCTTGAGCAGGAGCGTAAAGCGTGCCGAAAAGAAACCCGTGAGCAGCGCTGACCAGCATATATATAATTGGTGCGGCTTTAGGGGGTAAATTTTTAGGTAAAAGCATAGTAAAGCCCCAAAGAACAGTCCATATGTATAGATATGGTACCCACCATGTTGAAAAACCGGCATAAAGTCCGTTCAAAAAAACATAGACGTAGATGGGAATTAATGCTTTTTTTCGGTAAACAACGGTAAATGATACTATAAACATTCCCAAAAGATGTATGTTAGGCAAAAAATCCATTACCATATCGGATATAAACATAATTACACCAAACATACCGAAAAGGGCGACTTCCTTAGTAGTTAACTTCATTATTCTGCCTTAAATGAATATGTTGAGCCTGCGGTTATCTCAGTTGTGTCAACACCGGTCATTGCGTATTCGCCGTCGATATAAAATGCCCAGTATTTACCGTCGGTATCGTAGTCAAGCGTGATGCCGGTTACCGTCTTGACATAAAGACCGTAATCACCATCTTCGCCTGAGATAAGCTCAAGCTCGAGCAGTGCTTCGCCGACGGTTGCTTTGCCGGTATGAATTTCATATTCCGTTTCGTTTCCCTCTACGTCAATAACTGTAAAGGTGAATGACTTTTCACCCTCGCCGAGGACGTTTGATGCCAGTTCTTCCGGCACTGAGGAAGAAGCTTCGGTGCTTACGACTGAGGATACTTCAGATGTAGCCTCTGAGGACACAGCCGCGCTGTTTGTTTTGCCGCCATCACAACCCGTTATGAACATTGCAGTAGCCGCAATAAGCAATGCACAAAGGAAAGCAAGAGGCGCTTTAAATAACTTTGCTAGTTTCATTTGAATGAACAATCCTTTCTTTTTAAAATGATTTCTGTTTCGACCGTTTTAACCGGCACTCGCGGTGTTTTTTCACAGTCATTTTACCGAAAAGTATTTCGACTCGGCGCGCCGTATTCCGCCTTCTCAAGAATAATTCTCAATGGCATGTCCCCAAATTGCGGCTTTGGGTAGGAATAGGTTCTTTTGCGCCTCACGGCGACGGGCTCGTACAGGAGTTTCACCTGTTTCCATTTCGGCAAGGGTATTATATCACAATGAATTCTGCTTTTCA
>CAYRPK010000095.1:0-5972 GCA_964426175.1 uncultured Eubacteriales bacterium
ATATTGGCTGTACCGTCAAAAGAAAACTGTGCATGATCATAATTTGACAGAAATTTTATAATCGGCACCTTTATTCCGTTTACCGTCATGCTCGCCACGTCTGATTCGCTATAGCACGACTGCATTTCATAGGTAACAACTGTGCTTTCGTCCTCAGCAGAGGCTGTATTAGTTAACATACCTGCACCTCCGGTCATTACCATTGCTCCCGCCAAGCACAAGCCTAATGCGCGCGAGAACAGTTTTCTTATCTTCATTTTGCTCGCTCCTTTTTTAGATAATGATATATTTTAATTATATCATTAATTCTCTGCTTTTCAATCATTACATTCCGCTTGATTATATGTAAAATCCGACAGTCTTTTTTACTCTCTTATATTGTTGCACAAACCCTCTGTCTCAAAACTGTGCAAACAGCACAAAAACGAAGCAAGGCTAACCTTGCTTCGTTTTTGTGTTTATGCCTTATAATACGCCTCCAGCTCGTAAACCGAAAGGTAGTAGTTTCCTGATGTTCCTGCCGTTGGAGTCATATTAAGACGGATATATCTTGCATTTACATCACCGAAAGTATCACTTGTATATTCCTTAGTCTTGCCGTCATCTGTAGTGAAGCTGCCTGTGGAGGGTGATTTCTTTGCAACAACAGTCGTCCATGTAGTTCCATCCTCCGAAACCTCTATCGAATACGTACCCGTGAGACTTTCCCACTTGATAATTATATTATTAATAACATAATCGTTACCAAGATCGACTGTAAGCTGCTGATCCTGTCCCTTGTTTGCGGCATTGCGTCCCCAACGGGAAGCATTGTTGCATATACCGTCAAGCGCTTCGGAGGGAGTATACTGAGGATCATAGGTAGTTGCAGTGGCTGTCTTGCCAAGAGCAACGTTGCCGTCTGCCTTAACTGCCGAAACCTCGGCGTCGTAGACCTCAAGCTCATATACGCCAACACCGTAATAGGTAGCCTTTTCAAAGCAGTACATACGTACATAACGGGCTTGCTGCGCATTATCAAGATAGAGATACTGCTCTGATTTTTTATAGCACGCTTGATATACCTTGTTATCAACAGTTACATCAGTCCAATTGGTTTTATCGTTAGAAACTGATAGCTTGTAATCCTTCGCAAAGCAATCCTCCCAATTGAGAACTACAAGATCAAAAGTCTGAACCGAACCCAAGTCAACTATTATCCAATAATTACCATCATATCCGACCTGTGATCTCCAGCAGGAGCCGGTCTTTCCGTCAACCGCATTAGCTGCTTTACTGTTGTCGTTCTGCGTTCCCGAAACAGTGACAGACTTGTTAAGCGCAAGATTGCTTGCAGGCTTGGAACGCTTTGTCAAGCCGCTCTGTGCCGTCTTTAATGCTGACAATGCGCTTGTTGCTTTTTCAACATCGCCTGATGCAAGGACTGCCTTTGCATCACTAAGTGCCGCTTCATATGTCGCGACGGTTGCAGCGGTATATGCTTTCAGTACATTTTCGGTGTACTTTCTTTCTGCTACCCTTATGCCTGAAGTCAAGGGGCCCATGAGCTCGGTATAATAATGATCGTATACCTCCATCTCATAGAGCGAATAGCCGTACTTAGTAGCACGTGCTACTCCAAGGAAGCGTACATATCTTGCTTTTACACGGTCAAATTCAAAGGCTTCGGTGCCGCCCGCGCCGTTTGTTACGCTGACTATATCCGTCCAAGTGGCATTATCATTGGAATACTGAAGCTTATACTGTGACGCATATGCAGCTTCCCACTTAAGAGTAATGTGATCAAAACCTATTGATTTGCCGAAATCAATAGTCAACCACTCGCTGTTATTTGTATTTGATGCCCATCTTGTACCGTCGTTTCCGTCGATTGCCTTATCTGCAGAGTGCTTTTCCTGCTCAACGGAGGAAGCCGTTACGGTAACTCCGCTTTCCAAAGCAAGATTGGGGCTTGTTTCGGAGGTTCCTGAATTATTCATAGGATAAATTTTGTAATCCGATGCACCCTCACTGTTGATATCAGTAATATTCATTTCTTCAAGAGTAGAGGCATATTCATCCTGGCCGGGAACCTTAATGTTTTCAAAGGTTACACCTTTTACATATGCCTGATTGCTTCGTCCTTTAAGGGTGGAAGCCTTGCTTCCGAGGTCACGGATGTTGATATTTTTTATGGTAAGTCCCTCAATGTTACCGTTATCCGAGGAACTGCCGGAGAAGGTATCAACCAAAAGCCAGCGTCTGTCGGTCAGGGATCTGCCGCCAAAGCCTTCGATATCAATATTTTCAAAAAGAATATTTTTATATTCTGCACCACCGTATGCATGGCTGACCTTTATCGCCTGCATGCACTTATATGAATAGGAATTCTTAAAGGTAACATCACTCTGCTCGTAGTTGCTGCCGTCACCGACCTTGAAGGTACCGCAGTTTGTCCAACCGAAGCAGTCATCAAATACTACGTCTGAAAGCGTATAATCGTTTACAAGCGAAACCTCACCTTTAGACGAGATCGCACCGCTTGCGGTGTAGGTCTTTGTCGAATAAGTATCATCCTCGGAGATCGCGAATACATGCTTAACGAGTACGTGGCGAGATTCGCAGACATCAATAGCATCATTTTCCGTCATATCTCTAAAGCCGTTAATTATCTTAAGATTGGTCAAATTAACATATTCGCAAAGCTTAGGCTCGACCGTCCAAAAGTTACCGTCGCGAATGGTTATTCCGTCCATGGTGAAATTTGTTGCCTGTCTGATATAAAAGAGGGTTGAAAGAAGCTGTGCGGAACCGGTAAGCATATCGTGTCCATCACCGTCTATCATACCGCGACCGTAGATCTTAATATTATCGGCGCCCAATTCGGTTCTGAAGGTCCATGTAACATCTTTCTTAAGGCTATCCTTATAACTGTAAACCTCGAAATTACCTCTGCTCGATACACTGCGGATAACAGCGCCACCTTCAAGGTAGATATCAACATTGCTCTTAAGCACGATATTACCATCGAGCTTATAAAGTCCCTTGGGAACATAAACAGTACCGCCGCCCGCCGCATTTGCGTTATCAATAGCAGTCTGCAGGGCATTTGTTACGGAATTACTACCCGTTGAATCTGCATTGTAAGGAGACTTAGTTATATTGTAAATACCTGTTCCCGAAGAAGGGGGAACATCTGTTTCAAGCGAATCTGCTAATACTGCAATCTCTTTAATGCCGTTAATTTTAACTATCATATAAAGCGATTCGGTAATAGTAAAGGTGAGAGTCTTTCCGTTTGCCGTTGCCTCAATATTTTTTGCAAGGGGACTTACGGAGTATCTTTCTATATCTTCATTTACCGTTATCTTAATTTCTGCTTTTCCGTCAAATGAAAACTGTGCATAGTCGTAATCTACTGTGTAATTGATTACGGGAACCTTTGTTCCGTTTACCGTCATACTCGCAACGGTTGATTCTGTATGGCATGACTGCACATCATATACCTCAAGTGTGCTGTCAGCCTTTGCGCGGCTTGTAAACAGTCCTGCTCCTCCTGTCATTACCATTGCTACCGCGAGAACTAATCCGGCTGCTCTTTTTGTAAAACCTTTAGTTATCCTAAATGTCATTTGTCTTCACCCTTTCTTAACAGTTGTGCACAACATTGTTCAATATTATATCACAACTATTTTAAAAGTAAATCACACTAATCCGACTTTATTTATGTAAAATCCGTCATTTTTTAATCAATCAACATGTTATATTGCCTCTATTTTGAATTTTTTTGTGCAGTTTCTTGCAAAAACTACTGTTTAGTCAAACGTTTCATCTTAAAATTTATTTTAAAAACTATTAACAGTTGCTATTTAATCCTTGCATTTTTTATTTAAAAATGTTATAATATTTATTACCTAATCTATTGTTGAGGTGTTTTTATGTCTGCTTTTTCAGTTGTTTCGGTATGCGAATCATCACAAAGCGACCCGTTTCATATCCACACTCATAATCATGCCGAAATTATATATGTCAAGACAGGAAAGATACTTTTCGAGGTCGGTGACAGAAAATACCACGCGCAACCGGGTGATGTTCTCTTAGTCGGTCGCCTTGAACCGCACGGCACACACATCATCGACGAGCCTTATACACGCCTTTGCATAAATATATCCTATGATTCCTCACTTGATTTTGATCCCCAGCACCGGCTGTTTTCGGTCATCCAAAATTACGGAAGAACTTACGAAAACATCGTTCACGCCAAAGAGGATTCCATAATTCAGAGTATTATGCAAAGGATAATATATGAATTTGATCACAGCGAGGAATGCCGTGAGGAGATAGTCGCGGCACTTACGCAGGTGCTGCTTGTTTATATTTTTCGTAAGCTTCCTGACCGAGCTGATTTTTGCTCCGACGAGGTAGGTCGGAAAATGCTTGCTATAAAAAGACATATTGATATGAACTTTACTGAGCCTATTACCGTTGAGCAGATAGCAAAGGATAATTTTATCAGCGCTGATTATCTCACGCGCAAATTCAAGGCAATTACAGGATACACACCAAAGCAATATCTTACAGATATACGGCTTGAGCATGCACGCAAGCTGCTTTTATCTACAGAACTCACCATAAGTGCTGTTGCAACACAATCAGGCTTTACCGATGTCAACAACTTTATTCGCAGATTTCGTCAGTGCTACGGTAAAAGTCCGGGCTCTGTCAGACGTGATATAACTTAAAAACAAAAAAATACAACCAAAAAGCGAAAGGCATCGATGTCTTTCGCTTTTTTCGTGGTTATTCTTCAGTTTTTATAGTGGTAATACCCAATTCCTCCAGCTGAATTTCATCAACGGGAGAGGGGCAATCCGTCATAAGCTCACGCATATTCTGCATCTTGGGGAATGCCGTTACATCACGAAGGCTTTCTGCTCCCAGCATCTGCATGACAAGTCTGTCAAGGCCAATGCCCATACCGCCGTGAGGAGGTGCACCGTATTTAAAGGCATCAAGAAGATATCCGAACTTGCGCTTTGATTCTTCATCAGAAATTCCTAAGCTCCTGAACATCTTAGTCTGAAGCTCGGGGTCGGTAATACGTATTGAACCGCTTGAAAGCTCAATACCGTTGAAAACGAGGTCATAGCATCTGGCTCTAACCTTACCCTTATCGGTATCAAGAAGCGGAATATCCTCTTCCATAGGTGCTGTGAAGGGGTGATGCATAGCAACAAAGGTGCCCGTTTCATCGTCCCACTCAAAGAAGGGGAATTCGGTTATCCAAAGCAGATTAAAGGTATCCTCAATTATATTCATACGCTTACCTGCGGTAAGTCTGAGCATACCTAAAACAGAATTTGCCATCTTGCGCTTATCTGCAATTATAAGTATTACGTCGCCCGTTTCGGCACCTGCTTTATTAAGCAGTGCGGACATATCCTCTTCACTCATAAACTTTGCAAAAGAGGAGGTCGTGCCATCAGGAGTAAGACGAACCCATGCAAGGCCCTTTGCACCGATACCGCGGCATTTTTCGGTTAATTTATCTATCTCTTTTCTGGTATAGACGGTCGCTCCGTTTTTGACATTGATACATTTTACCGCACCGCCGTTTTTAACAGTATCGGCAAATACCGAAAATCCGCAATTCGCAGTTTCTTCGGTCAAATCTATAAGCTCCATACCAAAACGGGTATCAGGCTTATCGCTTCCGAAGCGCTCCATTGCTTCGGAATATGTCATTCTGGGCAAGGGAGTAGGGATATCGGTATCAAGTATCTTTTGGAAGATGTATTTGATAAAGCCCTCACCTATCTGCATTACATCCTCTACATCAACAAAGGACATTTCCATATCTATCTGAGTAAATTCAGGCTGTCTGTCGGCACGCAAATCCTCGTCGCGGAAGCAGCGTGCAAACTGAACGTAGCGGTCAAAGCCGGATACCATACAAAGCTGCTTATAAAGCTGGGGTGACTGAGGAAGTGCAT
>CAYRPK010000096.1:0-5816 GCA_964426175.1 uncultured Eubacteriales bacterium
GAAAGCGATTATGAATATAACGAGGACGGCACCATAAATATAAGCTTCAGTCAGGGCTCCAGAATTCTTGCTTGCAGAGAAAGACGGGCTGAAGCCTGCTATGATTTTGCTTATGATGACGTAGGCTTCAGTGCAAAAATTGACCTTACGGAAGATAACCTTGTCTTCTTCTCAGTACCTTGGGAGGAAGGCTGGAGTGCTACAGTCAACGGTGTTCCTGCTGAGATTGAAAAGGTCAATGTTGGCTTTATGGCAGTAAAAGTACCTGCAGGACAGGGAAATAAAATTCAGTTTACCTATGAAACACCTTGGCTCAAGGTTGGTATGATAGTGTCGGCAGGAGCTACAGGACTTTTCACGGTATATATCATCACGGCGGTACTTATAACCCGACGCCGCCGCAGAAAAGCTGAGGATGAGCAGCTTTCATTCAAGCCTATCGTAACAGCTGAACCTGAGGAGCTTGATATTGAGCAGTACAGCATTGATGCGTACCATGAATATTTTGACAATACCGAAGGTGACGATGAGAATTTTGAGCTTGACGACGATGCAGAGGAATAAAAGAAAGGAACGGTTAATTTATGCATACGATTTATCTTGTTATACCCTGCTACAATGAGCAGGAGGTTTTGCCTGAAACAACAAAGCGCCTTACAGGCAAGCTTCATAAGCTTATATCAGATGAAAAAATTTCTCCCGACAGCCGTATTCTTTATGTTGATGACGGCAGCCGCGACAATACTTGGGAAATGATTGAGAATTACCATAAGCAGATACCTTACATCTGCGGTCTTAAGCTTGCGCACAACAGAGGTCATCAGAATGCGCTTATGGCAGGTATGACATATGCATATCCTTTATGCGATGCGCTTATCTCAATGGATTGTGATTTACAGGATGATATTGACGCCATAGATGGCTTTATTGAGAAATTCAGCGAAGGCTGTGATATAGTTTACGGTGTTCGCAGCAGCAGAAAAACTGATACCTTTTTCAAGCGTTTTACCGCTGAAGGCTTTTATAAATTCATGAAGGCTCTGGGTGTGGATTTGGTATTTAATCACGCTGATTACCGTCTTATGAGCCGCCGTGCGGTTGAGGGACTTATGCAGTACGGGGAAGTAAATATGTTTTTACGCGGTATCGTTCCTCAAATCGGCTATAAAACAGCTGAGGTATATTATGAGCGAGCCGAGCGCTTTGCAGGTGAATCTAAATATCCTCTTAAAAAGATGCTTGCCTTTGCCTTTGACGGCATAACATCCTTTAGTGTAAAGCCTATCAAAATGATTCTCAATCTCGGTATAATTTTAGCCGTGCTCAGCCTTATTTTCTTTTTAGTATCGCTTATTATGCTGATTTGCGGTGCCGATATCACATTAACTACGTGGCTTTTCGGCTCGGTGTGGTTTTTAGGTGGAATTCAGCTTATCGCGGTGGGACTTGTCGGCGAATATATCGGCAAAATCTACGGCGAAGTTAAGCACCGTCCACGCTTTATTATTGAGGAATTTCTAAAAAGATAAATACGTGATTTGCACTTGGGAAAGGAATGACCTATTAATGTTAAAAAGATTTTTAGCAGCTGTATTCTCGTTAAGTATGCTATGTGTACTTTCATCATGCACCTATGCCGAATCTCAGGTGACGGAGGATTATTTGACATATACCGTCCCGGAAGGACTTATCACTATGACTGCGGATAATATTCCGACAGATGTTATAAGTGATATGGGTAAGGAAGAGGGAGATGTTTCAGACTATCTGACCTCTAATTTGATAAAAGTTACAAGCTTTTATAAGACGACTACCGAGGACGGTACCGTTGATTATCCGTACGAATTTTTTATTACGGTTGCAAATACCAGCTATTCTGAAAATGTATTTGATTTTAACCGTTTAAGTGAAGAAGATTTGGAAATCAATAAAAATTACTTTGTCGATATTGACACTGCCACCGAACAGGGATACACAATCGATAATTTACGCTGGGTTGACAGTAATGACGCAAAATACCTTGCTTATAAATATAATGTCAGCGATGAAAGCAGTGGAATTAATCAGTACGGAGAGCAATTTATGACCATATATAACGGTAACATCTACTGTTTCTCTGCTATTTCATATGAGGGTGCCACTGATATTTATAATGAGTTTAAGGATGAATTTTTCTCAACAATAGCCTTTTCACAAAAGCTTGAGGCTACTGAAGCATACGACCCTGAATTTAACACTCTTCCCAAAACATTAAAGCGTGTTTGGGAGGAAAATACCGTGACAATTATCGTCGGAGTAATTCTTTTTGCAATACTTATAGCCTTTATCATTTATTCGGTCAAGAGCTCATCAAAATCCAAGCCGAAGAATGACGGTACGGTACGCGCGGATTATTTGCACTGATATGGGACTTTTTAAAAAGAAGGATAAATTCAGCGGCGGTAAAAAGCTGCTTGAACGTGTCAATTCAACCCATATTCTCTATGCTGCTCGCAGAAATGTCGACAGTAGTGAGGTTATTATCGGTAAATCCGGATTTATTTCCTTTAACGGTGACGAGGTTTCTGTCATATGTCAAGGGAAAAAGGTCTTCAGATGCAGTGCTAAGGAGGTAACCTCGGCACTTCTTCAAAGCGGTGACGGAGTAGTTTTTACGGGAATAAACGGAGTAACGGGAGAGAAAGAAACAGTCACTTCGTATTTCACGTCGCCAATTAAGTATAACAGATAATTTTAGTTTGAAAGGAAAATGCATTATGGCAGAAAACAAAAATAATTTTTTACTTTACAAAGGAAAGCCTCTCGTAAGATGCGGAAACAAGCTTTATTACGGTAATATGGCAGACGGCTATGTTATAGAAATGACGCTTCATGAAATATCTGAATTTAAGGATACCACCATGTCAAAGCGCATTACCATAAGACTTGTCTGCACTGCTCCTGACTGTCCTCCTGCAGAGATGATCGTCAATAAAAGCGAAAAGCAAAATCTTGCAGATGCTCTTGAGATTGGCGAGATATGGCTTACGAGAAAGCTTAATGAAAAGGCATAATTTTTCTGTTGACAATATTGCAACTGTTGTATATAATGTTATCACGAATTAAGGTGGTGAAATCTGTGAAAAAGCTTAAATATAAAGCTATTGCCCTGATGATTGTAGCAATGCTTGCTCTTTGCGCAGTTGCTTCCTGTGATGATGCTGTTGTAGAAAATCCCGACCTTCCCGAAGGCTACGGAAGTCTTGCAAACGAATCTGATAACCGTGATCCTTGGGCAGTATGCTGATATTTGTATGATAAAGAAAGACTTAGCTTTTTATGGCTAAGTCTTTTTCATTTGAGGACATATGAAATATTGGATTAATCCCTGCCGCATGGATGGATTTAGATAGAAAAAGACACGCCTTTTGCGTGTCTTTTTCTGGAGCTGGTGGTCAGAATCGAACTGACAACCTGCTCATTACGAGTGAGCCGCTCTGCCATTGAGCCACACCAGCGACAAGGGTTATTATAACAACTTACAGCCGCTTCGTCAAGTGGATTTTTAAATATTTCACAAAAAATGTCCGATAGCCGTAACTTTGTATGTAATTTGCTTGATTTAGAGTGTAAAAAATGTTATTATATTATAATAAATGTTTTTTGGAGGTGTCACCGTATGCTGTGGAAATTTCTTAAGACAGATGCTTTGCAGGCTGAAAAGCTTTCAAAGAGTCTAAATTTGTCCGCATTTTTAGCGCGACTGCTTACAGCACGCGGAATGACCGAAGAAAAACAGGTTAAATCATTTTTAGACCATGAGTTGATATTGCACGACCCGTTTTTGCTTAAAGATATGAGAAAAGCTGCTGACAGAATAAAATCCGGATTAAAAAACGGTGAAAAGATGTGCATTTTCGGTGATTATGATGCAGACGGCATTACCGCAACCTATGTTGTTTACAGCTTTTTAAAGTCAAAGAACGCCGATGTTTCGTATATCATTCCCGACAGGGAGGATGACGGCTACGGAATGAATGATGAGGCTGTTAATGCTTTTATTGAGAAGGGTATTTCTCTTGTAATAACGGTTGATACAGGTATTACTGCATTTGACGAGGCAACACGGTGTAAGGCAAGCGGTATTGACCTTATCGTTACGGATCATCACGCCATCCGCGGAGATATTCCCGATGCATATGCAGTAGTTAATCCCCATAGGGAGGATTGTAGCTATCCCTTTAAGGAGCTTGCAGGCGTCGGTGTTGCCTTTAAGCTTGTATGCGCGCTTTCAGAGGAGGATGGCTCTGAGCTCCTGTCAAAATATTCAGATGTGTTGGCATTGGGTACGGTGGCAGACCTTGTTTCGGTTACTGATGAAAACAGATGCTTTATCAAATTCGGTATTGATAAGCTTAATTCTTATCCCAATTACGGCTTTAGCATTTTAGGCGAAAGATGTGATATAAAGGAAGGCGGCTTTACACCCTCAAATCTTTCCTTTGTGATTGCTCCGCGCATTAATGCCGCAGGCAGAGTTGATTCGCCCGTTAAGGCGCTGAAGCTGCTGCTTGCTGAAAATTTTGCCGAAGCAGATCATTTTGCGGCGCTTTTGTGTAACGATAATAAAAATCGCCGCGAACTTGAAAGCAGGATATTTAACAGCGCCGTTGATGTTATTGAAGCTAATGACAGCATTAAGAACTGCGCAGTTTTGGTGGTGGCTGGCGAGGGCTGGCATCAGGGAGTAATAGGCATCGTAGCATCAAAAATCGTGGATAAATACAGAAAACCCTGCATTTTACTTACTGTTGACGGCGATGAAGCAAAGGGAAGCGCACGTAGTGTAAAGGGATTTAATATTCTTGAGGCGGTTTCAGCCTGTGAAGATTTGCTGACAAAGTTCGGCGGTCATGCTCTTGCTGCGGGAATTCAGCTTTCAAACGCCGATATAGATGAATTTCGCCGCAGGATCAATGAATTTTCGCATCTTTCTCAGGATACTACCTTTGAATTGAATATCGACCAAAGCCTGTATTCCGATGAATTAAATCTGACGACTGCAAGTCAGCTTTCAATGCTTGAACCTTTCGGTACGGATAACGCAGTACCTGTCTTTGCATGCGAAAAAGCAATCATTAAAATGATAACGCCGGTAGGCGGAGGTAATCATCTGCGCATTACCTTTGCCGATACAAAAGGTAGATTTACCTGTATGTATTTTAATATGTCACGAAAAAGCTTTGCATTTGATGAAGGAGATACTGTAGATGTTGCATTTACGATGAGTATCAGCGAATGGATGGGCAGGGAGAAGCTGACAAATATCATTAAAGATATACGTTTTTCAGGCGCGCTTGATGTGTCGCAGGGTGAGCTTCCCGATAAAGCGGATTTTGTTGCCGCCTACAGATTTATTGCCAGAAATCATCACAGAGCATATAATCTTTATGCAACAGCACTCCACATTAATGAGGATAATCGTACAATTGGCAACATCAATATGACATATTTTAAGCTAAAGCTAATTTTAGAGGTTTTTAACGACCTTAAAGTTATAGATGCTGTTTTTGCTGACGATAATGTTACAATTAAAGTTAACAAGGTCAAAGAAAAGGTGCATCTTGAAAGCTCTGAAATTTCTAAAAAATACGGGCTGTTTTCTGAAAAAATACCTCAGGAGGTGAGTTAAATGGTTACACCCGAAGCTTTATTTGAAAAGCTCTTATCAATGATAGAAAATCAGTATACTCCGGAAGATATCAAAAAAATCACTTTTGCATATAAATTTGCGGTTGACGCCCATGGAGAACAAAAGCGCGATTCGGGTGAGCCAT
>CAYRPK010000097.1:0-5800 GCA_964426175.1 uncultured Eubacteriales bacterium
TGATATCAATTCTACACATTCCGGAATATCATACCGTTCCACTTTTCTAATCATTATATATTCTCCTAACGTATTCCTAAAAATCGTAAAATTTGTTATACCTTATAAAAAATATGTTTTCCAAAACATATTCGTCAAGATTTGAGAAAGTAGTTTCAAAAAGCCTATATTTGCCTTATTTATAATTATTTGCATTTTTGTTTGGTAGTGTTGATTCCATAAAAATTATACTATATTTTCTATATGCCATTATTTTTACATCAATAACATAGTAATAAAATGCAGCATATTATCATAGCAATTGCAGGAAAAAACCAACAAAATGAGGAACAAATGAAAGTGAAGTCTTTGACAGAAATATCTGAATAAAGACAGGCAATGCGAGGATATCGTTTTAAGTACTTTATCGGAACAAACAGCGGCGTTTGACGAGGAGTGCCAAAATAGTCATCCCGTATCATATAATCTTTTCCTGCCACAGTATACATATATTTTGCCTTTGTCATGTGCTTTAGGAATGCAACCTCCTGCAATGCGCCTCCTGGGGTTGAACCATATATTCTGACATCACGTTTATGCTTAGTTTTTTGGAGCTTAGCCGAGGTTTTTGCCGTTTTGTCCGGAAAATGTGTGAAAATAATCCACATAAACAGATACATTTCGGCAATACCTAAGCATATAATTCCAAGCACAAGCAGGATGATAGCCAATATCATTACAAATTCTCCTTTGCTTCGCTTAAATCTATAAAAAATATATCATATATGTTTACAAGGTGCAACAAAAGTTGGATGTAAACCCACATTATTTGTGCTGAGTGAACATCATTTTGTCTTTTTAAAATGATGTTCACCGCAGACGGTCAAATTAAATTGTGACTTGCTGACACAACCAAAAAGCATCCGAAATAGTCGACTGCATTTTTGGCAAGTGCTACTAATTTAGATGCCATAGTTGTTGAATCTACAAAGCTAACTCCATAACTAAAAAATCATTATTCCATTCAGCTCTTTTTACCTCTGTAAATCCACATTTTTTATATATTCTTATTGCAATGTCATTATTCTGATGCACTTGTATCCGCACTAATTGCGATTTCTTTTCATTCCGAAATTTATCCAAAATAACCTCAACAGTTCGTTTACCAAGCCCCTGCCTCTGAAAATCATCTGCGATAAATAGTTCCGTAAAGGAATACGGATGGACCTCAGTTGGAGACACACGAATGATTACCAATCCAATAATTGTTTCGTTAATACAAATAGCATAGGCCAAAGAGTCGTCACGATAAATGTACGCTTGAGCCAAAACACTTTCAGCATCTCCGACAAATCGGCAGCTATCTCGTTTTTATGAAATGCAATCATTAAAGTTGGTAGGAGTTACTTCTTGTAATTTTACTTTATCGTTACGCATAATAGCACCTACTTTCTTGATTCAGTATAGCATAATTTTTTAAGTTTTTCAATGAAAAATAAAGCATTGGTTGCGCCAATATGAAGCATAAGGCATAAGGCATATGCCTTGTATGAAGCGGAGGTGGGATTTTTTGAACACGCGTGCGTGAGGGATTGTGCTGAATTCAGGTTTGTTTTGCGCACGCTCTTGCAAATTGCCGCATTGCGTCAATTTGCGGGTTCTGCATCACTTACTTGCCATAACTAAAAAAGAAGCACCACCATGCGGTGATACTTCTTTTTTTGGTTGCGGAGGTGGGATTTGAACCACACGACCTCCGGGTTATGAGCCCGACGAGCTACCAAGCTGCTCTACTCCGCACAAGTATTATATCAAAGCTGTGCGGAAAATGCAAGCATTTTTTTTATAAAATCAAGATTTTTTCAAAATCCGTCCCTTTGCTTGAGTTTCTTTCAACAAATCAGCTCAAAATATACAAAAGCACCAAATTCACGTTACAAATTACGACATTACAAACAATCATCGGCGCTTTAAACTGCGTAAATACTCCTTTTGACTGTCGCTTACCCTGTAGCTCTCTATCGCCTTTTGTATCGCTTTATTGTGCGTCCATATATCAAGTTTGTTTTGCTTTATATATTCCACCGCATAATCATACTGCTTTGTTAGCGCCGTCTGAAAATACCATGCAACTACCATTTTGATGTAATACTCATCGGAACGGATATCGGCAACCTTTTCAAGATACTCAGGCCTAAACCAAGCGTCAAGATAATTGGCCATCAGCATTTTTACAGCAAATCTAAGTGTATATGTATGCTCAGACTTAAGCCAAAAATCAATTTCATTTAAAAGTAAATCCAAGTTCTTTTTTAAAATCTTAGGAGAAAGGCCGTCACATGTCGCCCAATTATCAATATATGGCAAAAAATCATTTATCTTAGCAATACATTCATTATAATCCCCTATTTGTTCAATCAAAAATGCGTGAAGATTATTTTCCTCATAATATTTATGGGGTAATTCCTTCAAAAACTCTTTTGCCTCTGTCGTACCGTAAATCTCTTTTGCAAGCTTACGAAGCAAGGGTATCCTGACACCAATAATATTCTCACTATCCACAGTCGGCATTAGCTTTGACTGAAAATCCTTATATTCTTTGTCCTGTAAAGAAAACAGTCTTTCAGTTATATTCATTTACTTCGCCTTTCTTTTAAGAAATATATTCATAAGAATATATATAACAATACAGGCAATTACCGTCGTTCCTACAACAAGATACATTGTACTCATTTCAATCTTCTCTTCAAATAAGTATATGTTTGCATCGACAACATCTCTAAAGGTTTCAACCACCTCTGCAGGAAAATTCTGAGACTCCATTTCGCGGAAAACACCGTTCATGCAATGATTTCTCACTAAGCTTGTTCCATATGTGCATGGCAAAAATGAAATAACATTTCTGATTCCCTCACTGAATTGCGAAAGCGGCATATATGCTCCGCAGATAAAACCATAGCCTGCGCTGACAACCGTGCCAACCGCCGAAATTTGACCTTGAGTCGAAAGAAAGAAATTAATTACAGAAGACAACGCCGTGCCGAAAAGCACTA
Source organism: uncultured Eubacteriales bacterium (assembly GCA_964426175.1). GTDB lineage: Bacteria > Bacillota > Clostridia > Oscillospirales > CAJFTT01 > CAYRPK01. The sequence continues at coordinate 3,033 of CAYRPK010000097.1, forward strand.
AAATAACAACATCAAGTAAGATAAAAAGTACATCACTAACAGATAAATACCATCCGACATTTGAAAGATAAATTAAACCTGCTCCTGCCGCAAGAAAGCATATTATTAGAGTCGCAAAAACAGTCGCAATATAATAAGAAAGTGCTACTACAGACCTTCTTACCGGTGTAATGATTATATCCTTTACAGCACCTGTAACCTTATCCTGCACCATTAACATATTAGAGCAAAAGGCAACAGTAATACAACAAACAGCGAGAAGTGAAGAAACAAGCTGACCACCGACAAGACCGTCAATCAAAGCCTCATCCACAGCAAAGCCTTCGGGTATTGCTGAAGTAAAACTGTTTTTATAGACGCTCGCTAAAAATGTCATATAGAGAACAAGTAATATCATTGGTGTAATAAGCGATGTAAAGAACATTCCCTTGTCTTTAAAAAACATCTTGATATTACGCTTAACAAGCGCTCTGAGTCCCGTCATTTATCGTCCTCCCCTTTCAGCATCTTGCCGGTCACGACTAAGAATACATCATCCATTTTCCCTTTTACTATTTCATAATCTAAAAACAGTTCAGGATTTTCCATAATTAAACGGGTTGCTTCTGCTGTATTTGCAACAGAAATTCTATATGCATCACGTATTTTTTCGTAAGGCTTATTCAATGCTTTTACGTTTTTCTCCTCCCAGCCGTAAAGTGTAATAAAATCACCCGTATAAGTATTCTTCAGCTCCAAAGGAGTACCCTGCGCAGAAATCTTACCGCTGTCAAGAATAACTACGTAATCTGCATCTGCCGCTTCTTCCATATAATGCGTAGTAAGGAAAACTGTCATTTCCTCATTTTTACGCAAATCGGATATAACACTCCATATCAGCTTTCGGGTCTGGGGATCAAGTCCCGTAGTCGGCTCATCGAGAATAAGAATTTTGGGTCTATGAATAAGTGCGCGTGCAATATCAATTCTTCGGCGCTGACCTCCGGAAAGTTTTCCGACGGTTCGGCGCATAATGTCCGAAAAATCAAGAAGCTTTGCAAGCTCATCGATACGCTTTTGTAAGTCTTTTCCTTTTATACCGTAAAGTGCTGCACGGCTTTCCAAATTATCCTCAACACTAAGCGACATGTCCAAAACCGAATTTTGAAAAACCGCTCCGATATCGCGTTTAATATTATCAGAATTTTTATCCAAATCCTTGCTATCTATAATAACACTGCCGTTATCCTTCGACAGTTGGCCGCACATTATGGATATAGTTGTAGACTTACCGGCACCGTTTACACCTAAAAAGGCAAAAAATTCGCCTTTTTTAACCCTGAAGCTGATATCCTGAACAGCCTTAACCTCGCCGAAGCTTTTACTCAGATGTTCTATTTCAATAATATTCCCCATATCATTCAGCCCCCCTCTTTTAGCATATTTCATTATACATTTGCAGAAGGCTTACGTCAAGAAAATGATTGCATAAATCGCTCTAATATGGTAAAATGCTTACAAACGAAAAAGGAGTTTATTCTATGAATACCGTAATATATAAATCTCTGCCACAGGACGGTAAGAAAATACGAGAAGAAGTATTCATTAGCGAGCAGGGCTTTAAAAACGAATATGATGAAATAGATAATTTTTCAACCCATTATGTTTTATATGACGGTAAAAATCCCGTCGCGGTATGCCGTAGCTTTTATGATGAAACTATAGACTCGTTTGTAATTGGAAGACTTGCGGTTAAAAAAGCTTACAGAGGAAAAGGCTTAGGAAGCAAAATATTAGCCGATGCAGAAAAAGAGCTGATAAAACAAGGGGCAAAAAGTGTATCACTTCACTCGCAGGTAGCTGCTTCTAAATTTTATGAATCCTGCGGATATACTCAGTTTGGCAAAATTGATTTTGATGAGGACTGCCCTCATATATGGATGAAAAAAGTACTCTGCAAATGAATTGCAGAGTACTTTTTTATTATACAAACAACAAGGTTCTGGGGCCCCGCCAGCAATTTTTAATTGCGTCGGCGGGTCAGGTTCTTATTTATCTTTCTTTCGTGCGTTAAGCTGCTTTGATTCCCAATAAGCCTTTGTTAATGCGGCAATAACGCGGTCTTTATCTTCTTCTGACACAGCGCCACCGGCAAAAAGTCCCGAAACATTAGATATAAGCATATCAATATCTTTTTTTGATGCAGGTTTATTCTTCTTTAACTTTTCGGGTATTTCAAAGTCACTTTCATCTAAAAGAAAATCAGCAGTAACGCCGAAAATCGACGACATTTTACCGTAAATTTCTGAATTCTTGGGAAAAAGTCTTCCGTTTTCATAATTTTGAATAGTTCGAGTCGTTACTCCCAACAATTTAGCAAGGTCGGTCTGAGTCATTTTCCGTTCTTTACGTAAATTTTTCAGTTTTTCACCAAATCTCAATCGCCCACTCCCTTTCATGAAAGTTGTTACATATTATACCATAACGTCCCAAACTCGTCAACCGTTTATCTCATTTTGTTGTGCAACAACACTTTCTCCACAATACTTTTTGCGAAGTTTGGGCTTTTCTATCTTACCGGTCGGATTACGGGGCACTTCAGCAAAAATAATTTTGCGAGGACGCTTATATCTCGGCATCTCAAGGCAGAAATTATTGACCTCTTCTTCGGTTAAGGTCATATCTTCCTTAACCTCAATTATTGCCGCTGCAATTTCACCAAGCCGTGCATCGGGAAGACCGATAACTGCAACATCCTTAATTTTATCATGTTTACGCAGGAAATCTTC
>CAYRPK010000098.1:0-5770 GCA_964426175.1 uncultured Eubacteriales bacterium
CCGCAACCTGCATGAGTGCAGCAACTCTGCCGGTTATGTTCGCAAGCGCTGACGAAGCTACCGGTAACGTAGCAGCTTACGGTACTGCTTTTGACTGCGGTGCAGCAACCTACGGCGACAATACCACAAAAGTCAACCTTACCGACGGTAATACCGGAACCAAATGGCAGTTACTCAACAGAACCAGTGGTGACTACTGCGGCGTTGAATTTACTGTTCCTGTAGCAGCAGAAACCATAAAGTTCTTAGCAGCAGGTATTAATGACGGTGGTGACAACAAGGGAGCTCAGGTTGTTCGCGGCGGCTTCACAGTTGCTTACAACGACGGTACCGATTGGGTAGACGTTGCAGAAACCACAGAAGACGGCAACTATATTGTTGTAACATTTGAAGAAGTAACAGATATTTACGGTGCAAGAATGACCTTTACACAGTTTAACGGTTATGCACCTGAAATTATGGAAATCGAAGTTAACGGAACAATTGCTTCTGTTGACGTTGCAAGAATTGCCCTTCAAAAGGCAATCGCTGTAGCAAATGCATTAACCTCTACCGATTACACTGCTGAAACATGGGCAGATGTTGAAACTGCTCTTGCAACAGCAAACACTGCAGTAGAAGGTGACGATGAAGCAGCTATTACCGCAGCTACTACTGACCTTAACGCTGCAGTCGAAGCTCTTGAGTTTGACGCAATTGACAAGCTTAACAAGGCTCTTGCTGCTGCTGGCGAAGTTGTAAGATACAGATACACTGCTGATTCTATTGCAGCTCTTGATGTTGCTGTTGCCACTGCAGATGAATATGCAGATGTAATCGAAGTTGATGCTGAACTTGCTGCTGAAATGATGACTTGCGCTGAAGCAATCACTGCTGCTATCGCAGCTCTTGAAAAGGATAACCTTTCTATTGGTGCAACCGCTATTGCTGACTCCAATCATGCTACTTACGGTAGTGGTATTGCTGCTATGAATGACGGTAGCTTCTCTACCCGTTGGCAGTCTGCAAACGAGGTTAGTGATACCGTTCCCAGCTATGTTGGTGTTCAGTATGCACAGGCTACTACCGTTGATACTCTTGAAATTTATTGGGAAACTTCCCGTCCTGCAGTAAGTGGCGAGACTGTTCAGTATTCTGCTGACGGTGTTGTCTGGAACGATGCTACCAACGTAGTATTCGGTGGAGATTTAGGAACTGATATTAAGGATAGTGTTGCAGCAAGTGCTTCATGCTACTATCAGCTTATCACCTTTGATGCTGTAAAGGCACAGTATGTCCGTGTATACATGGAAGCTGCTTATGACAGCAAGAACAAGAATCTGTCTGTATATGAGTTTGAGTCCTACAACGCCGCAAAGACTGAGCTTGCTGCTGATTCTGCTGTAGCAGCTGACTTTGAGACTGTAGGTGCACAGATTAGAACTACTGATACAAGCAATGACCTTCGTTTTGTAACCAATATTTCAGCTAACGTTGTTACCGATGTAGAGAATGTAAATACTGATTTTGCAGCTATCGGTGTTGTTATGGCAAGACAGGATCAGCTTGATGCTGCTGGCGTTGACGCTGCTGAGCTTACCGTTGAAACTGTTGCTGATGGTCTTACCGTAAAGAATGTTGAAGCTACCTACCTCAGAAATGTAAATCTTGATAAGTATGGTATGTATAGCTACACCATTTCTATTGTTAACATTGTAGAGACTGAAACCGAGTATGTATGCCGTGCATACTATACTACTGCAGATGGCACAACTGTTTATGCAGATGCTATCGCACGTAGCTTTGCACAGGGACAGTAATAGTCATAGAAGGAGGAAAATATAATGAAATTCTACGAGACTCCCGATTTTGAAGTAACTGCTTTCGCAGCAGAAGATGTTATCACTATCAGCATTACCGTTGGTGACGCTGACGAAGAGGCTACCGTTTCTGCATGGTAAGCTTATAGCGCTGATATCATAATAAAAATGCCTTTGAGTTTTTCTTAAAGGCATTTTTTCATACTTTGAAAAAGTATTATATACAAGTTGAACGTAGCCTATTTAACTAAAAATTAATATACCAAAAAATAATCTTGACTAAATTACATTTCTATATTATAATAAATAAAAATCAAGCGTCATATATAGTGGCGCATCTCCTGAGAAGGAGAAAAAAGGAGGAAAAATAATGAAAACTATTTTTAAAAGGTCATTGTCTGCTCTTGCAGCTATGGCTTTGACCGCAACCTGCATGGTTGTAGCTTCCGTTCCGACCGCAAGCGCTGATGGTGAAAACCTTTCAATCGGTGCTACAGCATTTGCTGATTCCGACAACACTACTTACAATTATGTTGCGTCATCTATCAATGATAGTGACTACTCCACTCGTTGGCAGTCCAATCAGAATGTTGAAAGTGTTGGTTATAACTACGCCGGAGTTCAGTATGCTGCATCCACCGCAGTAGACAAAGTTGTTGTTTGGTTTGAAACTGCTCGTCCTAATGCTGATGGTATTTCAATCGAGGTTTCAGATGATGGTGTGAACTATACTACTGTTACTAATTTAGTAGTTGGTACTGAGGAAGCTATTACAATCAATCCTACTACACAGCAGACTTGTGACAATATTTACAAGTATACTATTACCTTTGACACGGTTGAGACTACTTATATCCGTATCTATATGACTAATGCAAATAACAAGACAAAGGAAATGTCTATTTGGGAATTTGAGACTTATTGTGAAAGCTCTGTTGCTACTCCTACCGGTTCCTTTGGCATGAGCGGTGCTCAGATTCGTGCAAACACTGAAGATGCAGAAAAGTATGATCTTCGCTTCATCACTAACTTCTCTTCTGAGCTTTACGGCAACCTTGCAAATATTACTGACCTCGGTGTTGTTATGGTAAGAGCTGACCAGCTTGAAGCTGCAGGCTTGACTACTGATGATATCACAGTTGATCTTGAAGCTGACGGTCTTACTGTAAAGAAGGTTCAGGCAACCTACCTCAGAAATGTTGATCTTGCAACCACCGGTAACTATACCTACACTGTAACTATTACAGGTATTGCTGATACTTCTGTTGAATATGTTTGTGTTGGTTATTACACCACTGCTGAAGGCACCGTTTATACCGATGCACTCACTAAGTCTGTTGCTGAAGGTCTTGCAGCTTAAGTTTGTTTAAATATTTATATATGTGATAGTATTAAGGAGGAAAATATAATGAAATTCTACGAGACTCCCGATTTTGAAGTAACTGCTTTCGCAGCAGAAGATGTTATCACTATCAGCATCACCGTTGGTGACGCTGACGAAGAGGCTACCGTTTCTGCATGGTAAGCTTTACCTAACTGTAAGCGGCGCTTTTGCGATAATAATTGATTAAATGCCCGAGGACAAATCCTCGGGCATTTGCTTTTGTGATAGTGTCGCCCTTGACATTTAGACTGTAATAGGGTAAACTATATTTGAAAATGTTATGCTACAGTAAGGAGATACCAATGCTTGAATTAAAGAATATTTCCTTTTCCGCTCAGAATGAGGATAACGAAAAAAAGGACATTTTAAAAAATATCAGTTTGAAAATTGACGAACGTTTCGTTGCAGTTACCGGACCTAACGGAGGTGGAAAATCCACACTTGCAAAGGTTATAGCCGGTATTATTAAACCTGATGAAGGCAAGATTTATCTTGACGGTGAGGATATAACCGACTTAAGTGTGACTCAGCGTGCGCAATGTGGAATAAGCTATGCATTTCAACAGCCGGTCAGATTTAAAGGCTTGACGGTACTTGACTTAATTCAGCTTGCTTCTGGTAAAAAAATTGGAGTATCCGAGGCCTGTGCTTATCTTTCCGAAGTAGGACTTTGTGCCCGTGACTACGTTAACCGCGAGGTAAATGCAAGCCTTTCGGGCGGTGAGTTAAAGCGTATAGAGATTGCATCTGTTTTAGCGCGAGGAACCAAGCTTTCGGTATTTGATGAGCCGGAAGCAGGTATAGATTTGTGGAGCTTCGGTAACCTTATAAAGGTTTTTGAAAAGATGCACGACAGTATTCGCGGTAATATAATAATTATTTCTCATCAGGAGAGAATTCTTAATATTGCGGATAAAATTATAGTTTTAGCCGACGGATGTCTTGTTAATGAGGGTACGCGTGATGAAATTCTCCCTCAATTACTGGGCAAGAACAGCGGAACTTGCAAAACGCTTTCGGAAAAATTCTGATTTGAAAGGAACTAACGGTATATATGGACAGTATTCAGAAAAATCTTCTTAGCGAGATAGCCGATCTGCACGATGTCCCGTCGGGAGCTTATAATATACGCTTAAACGGTGAATCGAGCGGCAGAAGGACTACTGCAAACATTGATATAGTAACCAAGACCGATAAATCCGGCATTGATATTTTTATTAAGTCGGGCACAAAAAACGAAAGTATGCATATACCCGTTATTTTAAGTGAGAGCGGTCTTAAAGAGGTAGTTTACAACGATTTTTATATCGGCGACGATTGCGATGTTACTATTGTTGCCGGCTGTGGTATCCATAACAGCGGTGATGAGGCGTCACAGCATGATGGTGTGCACTCATTTTTTGTCGGTAAAAATTCTAAAGTAAAATATGTTGAAAAGCATTACGGTGAGGGTGACGGAAAAGGAAAACGGCTGTTAAATCCCGTAACGGTAATCGAGCTTTATGAAAATTCGTATATGGAGATGGAAACCGCACAGATCAAAGGTGTTGACTCAACAAAGAGAATAACCAAAGCAGTTCTTTCTGATAATGCCACATTGGTTGTTCGTGAAAAGCTTTTGACACACGGAGAGCAGTATGCCGAAACCGACTTTACCGTAGATTTAAACGGTGTTGATTGCGGTGCCAATGTTGTTTCGCGTTCAGTAGCAAAAGATAAATCCCGTCAGCTCTTTATTTCTGATATCAGAGGTAATAACAGGTGTAGCGGACATACTGAATGTGACGCTATAATTATGGACGATGCTTCCGTCAGTGCGGTTCCTAAGCTTACGGCAGCCCATATTGATGCCGCACTTATTCATGAAGCGGCAATAGGTAAAATTGCAGGTGAACAGCTTATAAAGCTTATGACATTGGGATTAACCGAGCAGGAGGCAGAGGAACAGATTATAAACGGCTTCCTGAAATGATAGGAGGGACGGTCAGTTGAACGCTAATTTTAAAGAAAGACTTGATGCTCAAACACGCAAGGGGAAACGCATAATTAAAGTGGCGATGGGTGAGGAAAAGGCGGATATCGTCTTTAAGGACGCACTTTATTTTAACTGCTTTTCAAACGAAATGTGTCGTGCTGATGTTGCTGTGGCAGAGGGCGTTATTGCCGCTGTGGGCAGTGGCTATGACGGCGAAGTTCAGGTTAATATGAACGATAAGGTTCTTTTACCCGGATTTATTGACAGTCATATTCATATTGAAAGCTCAGCCATAACACCGCGTGAATTTGCAAATGCAGTTGTGCGCCACGGTACCACTGCGGTCATTGCAGATCCTCATGAGATCGCCAATGTCTTGGGAACAGACGGAATTGATTATATGCTGCAGGCGAGTAAAAATTTGCCTATTGATTTCTATTTTTGTCTTCCGTCATGTGTACCTGCCACACCGTTTGAGATGGGCGGAGCAAAATTGATGGCAGAGGATATTGAACCGTATTTTGATAATGAGCGTGTTGTAGGACTTGCAGAAATGATGAACTATGTAGGCACTGTGGAAGGAGATAGTGCTGTTATAGATAAAATTTCGGC
>CAYRPK010000099.1:0-5718 GCA_964426175.1 uncultured Eubacteriales bacterium
GTATAGGGATAAGAATAATTTTCAAGTCCGTGAAATTCCATAACATCGGCATCTTCATTGTTGATATAAGTTTCGTCAAGGGCCACTCCGTTGACTGTTACGGTATTAGTATCATAATTAATATCAATAACATCTCCGCCAACGCCTATAACGCGCTTAACTATCGGGTCATTAGGCTTGGTCGGTGATGTCGCAACCACAATATCCCCGCGCTCAGGAGTGTAAAATGCATTATAAAGCAGAACAATATCACCATCTTTTAGAGTTGGATACATAGAACTTCCATCAACTATAACAGGACGGATAACAAATGATAGCACCAGAATGAAAATAACAAAAAACAGCGCTAAATCGTCAAGCCAACTGTAAACCGACTTCCAAAAATGCGGAGACTCTTTTGCGTGAGCCGGTTCATAGCTGCTTTTGCTTATTTCGCTGTCATTGCTGTTATCGTATAATTGACTCATTGCTACCATCCTTTATATTAATAACCCAAACGGGCGGTTTTAGGAAAAAAAGGGACGAAAGCTCGTCCCTTAACTTGCTCATCTTTGCATTACTTGATAAGCTCTTTGACCTTTGCAGCCTTGCCGACTCTGTCACGCAAATAGTAAAGCTTGCTTCTGCGAACCTTACCGTGACGGACAACCTCGACTCTGTCAACATTGGGGGAATGAATGGGGAAAACTCTTTCAACACCAACGCCGTAAGAAACACGACGTACAGTGAAGGTCTCAGAAACACCTGCGCCCTTTTTAGCGATGACAGTTCCCTCGAACATCTGAATTCTTTCCTTTTCGCCTTCCTTAATACGGCAGTAAACCTTTACCGTATCACCGATGCTGATTTCAGGTGCTTCAGCTTTGACTGAATCCTGAGCGATTAACTTGAGTGCGTCCATAGTAATATCCTCCTAAAAATTCAAACATTCATGCCAATACAGATAATAATTATATCTGCTCACTCAAAACGGCAGAGGACTGTTCGCTTCAAATTCGGCTTTCGCCGGATTTAATCCCCGGTTGCGCGCAAAATAAACACGCAAAAGGAAAAAATGCTCATATATTTTATCACGCATCAATAGAAAAATCAACAATTATTTTGACATAATAAATAAATTAACGAAAAGTTTTCAAATTGCTGTCAAGAAGCTCTGTTCGTAATACTCTCGTCAGTCTCTCAGGGATTTCTGATTTTGAAAACAAAGCTGACATCAATAGGTTAGGATTAATATTCATTTCCTGAGAAGCCGGCAGAGTAACCTTAAATGCAATCTGCCCTTCGCTAAATTTCATATCAGGATTTATAATATAAGGAGCAATGTCAATTACTCTCTCCCCTGCCTTACCTTTTTTTACAGCGCTAATCTCGCCTTCATGTGCATCCATTAATTTTTCGTATTCCTCCGCAGTCGCATTAAACTTAATTCGATAAGAAGAATATGCTATTTGAGAAACCTTAGTAATAGGCTCATAGGATGCCGAGATTTTAATTCCGTCGGGTAATGTATTATTAAGCCGTTTAATAAACTCCACTAATGAAAAGTCATCATCATTTAACTTTGTATCCATAATCTCATATCGACTTTCAAAGCCTAAGGACAAGGGATTAGCAAAGGTAATATAAGGATGAGTATTAAAGCCCTCGGTATACCAAACGGGTATCTCAGCACGGCGGATTGCGCGCTGCATGACCCTGTTCAGATCAAGATGTGATATAAAGCGCGCATCGCCCGTCTTTTCAAAGATACATCTATTCTTTTTCAACGCATTTACCTCCGTTTAAGCGGCTTGCTCCGCAGACGGAGCACTGTTGTCTGCAATTTGGTGTAGTGATGCTCTGATGTGCTTTTTTATTTTCACGAATAAAAAATTCTTTTGTAATACCGATATCAATATGATCCCAAGGTAAAATCTCATCAAATTCCCTTTTTCGGTTTGCATAAAATGCAGGATCAATACCACATTCCTCAAATGCCTCAAGCCATTTATCGTAAAGGAAGTTTTCGTCCCAGCTATCCATTTTGCAGCCCTTTTTAAAGGCAGTTTCAAGAACCTTGCAGAGTTTTCTGTCACCTCTTGCAAAAATTGCCTCAATAAAACTTGTACGATATGAATGATAGTTATATTTAATCTTCCTTGAAGTAATCTTGCTGTTTAGGAGCTGCTGCTTACGGTCAAGCTCCTTTTCTGTATCCTGAGGCTCCCATTGAAAGGGAGTAAACGGCTTAGGTACAAAGCAAGCAGTGCTGAGTGTTACAGCGATGCTCTTAGCTCCTTTTCTGCCGCGCATAATTTCATAATACATATCGACTATTCTCTGAGATAAATCTGCAATTCCGCATACGTCTTCATCCGTTTCCGTCGGCAAGCCAAGCATGAAGTAAAGCTTTACTGCATTATATCCGCCGGAAAAAGTAAGACTGCAGGTTTTAAAAATATCTTCTTCGGTTATATTTTTATTAATGGCATCGCGAATACGCTGAGTTCCGCCCTCGGGCGCAAAGGTAAGACCGCTTTTTCTGACCCTTTTAATCTTCTCAAGAAGCTCATCGGAAAAATTATCAATTCGAAGAGACGGTAAGGATAAATTAGTTTTTGAAGGCTCTGTCCATGTAAGAAGTTTTTCAAGCAGCTCATTAAGCTCCTTGTAATCACTTGTGCTTAATGAAGACAAGCCTATCTCATCGTAACCCGTGCTGTCGCAAAGGCTTTTAGCCTGACGGTTTAGGGTTTCTGCACTCTTGTGGCGAACAGGTCTGTAAATGTAACCTGCCTGACAAAACCTGCACCCTCTTATACATCCGCGAAACAGCTCTAATACTGCTCTGTCGTGCACAACATCTACAAAAGGAACAACAAAGCTCTCGGGATAATATGCCTTATCAAAATCGGCAATAATACGTTTAGTAATTTTTTCCGGTGCACCGAATTTAGGTATAACTGCTTTGATGGTGCCGTCATCGTTATAAGTCATATCATAAAAAGACGGAACATATATACCATCCATTTTTGAGGCTTCAATTAAAAACTCGTGACGATTCATGCCTTTATCACGACATTCTCTGTAAAGCTCCATCAGCTCGCAGAGAACTTCTTCGCCCTCACCGAGAGAAATAAGATCAACAAAATCTGCAAACGGCTCACTATTGTATGTGCAAGGGCCGCCTGCAATGACAAATTGCCTCATTCCCGTTCTGTCTGCCGAACGAAGCGGAACGCCTGCCAAATCAAGCATGTTGAGCATATTTGTGTACGATAATTCATACTGCATCGTAAAGCCGATAAAATCAAAATCAGCAACGGCATCATGACTTTCCAATGCAAAAAGCGGAATATTCTGCTCACGCATTAAATCTTCCATATCGTTATCAGGAGCGAAAACGCGCTCGCACCATACACCGTCCATTGTATTAAGAGCCCCGTAAAGTATCTTTATTCCGAGGTGACTCATACCGATTTCATATTTATCGGGAAAACAAAATGCAAAGCGCACATCAACCTCTGATTTATCTTTTTTTACAGCACCGAGCTCGTTGCCTGTATAACGTGACGGCTTTTGTACCTTCATGAGTAATTCATCAAATTGCATCAAAAATCCACCTTTATTTTTAACTGATAATATAATACAACAACTAATATAATACAACAACTGTAAATTTTTTTCAACCTTTATTTTATATCTTGCGTTCAAAACTTGACAAAAGTACCATATATGGTATATTATATAAAATATGTAATTATGTTCCGATAAGGAGAGAATAAAATGCCCCCAAAGAAAAAACAGCAAGAATACGGCAATGAAAGTATATCCAGTCTTAAAGGTGCCGACCGAGTCAGAAAGCGCCCTGCCGTTATCTTTGGCTCTGACGGTTTAGAAGGCTGTGAACATGCCTTTTTTGAGATACTTTCTAACGCTATTGATGAAGCACGTGAAGGCTACGGCAATAAGATAATTGTTACTCATTATAGTGATAATTCGATTGAAGTTGAGGATTTCGGCAGAGGTTGCCCTGTTGATTATAACCCCAAGGAAGAAAGATATAACTGGGAGCTTGTGTTCTGTGAGCTATATTCGGGCGGTAAATATAACAACAACTCAAGCGGTAACTATGAATATTCGCTCGGCCTTAACGGCTTGGGACTTTGTGCGACACAGTATGCCTCAGAATGGATGGAATCTGTTATTTACCGTGACGGTTTTAAGTATGAGCTTTCTTTTAAAAGCGGTGAAAATGTCGGCGGCTTAAAGAAATCTCCTGCCGACCGTAAGCAAACAGGCACAAAACACCGCTGGCTTCCGGATATCAACGTTTTTACCGATATATCTATAAGTCAGGAGTATTTTGCTGATACAATTAAGCGTCAGGCTGTTGTTAACCCCAATATCAAATTTATCTTCCGTCAGCAAAACGGCAGAGGCTTTGATACAACAGAATATCTTTATCCAAACGGTATTTCAGACTTTGTTGAGGAAATCGTCGGTGAAGACAAGCTTTGTCCTGTTCAGTCATGGTCTGCTGAAAGACAAGGTAAGGATAGAGATGATTTACCCGAATATAAGCTTAAGATCAATATCGCCACCTGCTTTACCAACAAAGCACCAAAATGCGAATATTATCATAACTCAAGCTGGCTTGAGCACGGCGGTGCTCCCGACAAAGCTGTCCGAAGTGCATTTGTCAGCCAACTTGATGCTTATCTAAAACAAAACAGTAAATACAAGAAGAACGAGAGCAAAATAACCTTTGCAGACATTGAAGAAAGTCTTCATATTGTTATCAGCAGTTTTTCAACTCAGACTTCATATGCCAACCAAACTAAAAAAGCAATTACTAATAAGTTCATTCAAGAAGCAATTACAGATTTTCTAAAGCATCAGCTTGAAGTGTTTTTTATAGAGAATCCATTAGACAGCGAAAAGATTGCAAATCAGATACTCGTCAACAAGCGCTCACGCGAGGATGCTGAAAAGCACCGTGACATTTCAAAGAAAAAGCTTTCTTCAACTCTTGATATATCAAACCGTATTGAAAATCTGGCTGACTGTCAGTATCATGACCCTGAAATAAGCGAAATCTATATAGTTGAGGGTAAATCTGCTCTTGGCTCCTGTAAAACAGCACGAAACTCTGATTTTCAGGCAGTCATCCCCATTCGAGGTAAGATACTAAACTGCCTTAAAGCAGAATATGATAAGATTTTCAAAAGCGATATTATCACTGACCTCATTAAAGTTTTAGGCTGTGGTGTTGAGGTCACACACAAGGCAAACAAGGATATCAGTAGCTTTGATTTATCTCGCCTTCGTTGGAATAAAGTAATAATCTGTACTGATGCTGACGTTGACGGTTATCAGATCCGTACCCTAATTTTAACGATGCTTTACAGGTTAACTCCAACTCTAATTGAAAAAGGCTATGTTTATATCGCCGAATCCCCTCTTTTTGAGATAACCTGCAAGGGCAAAACCTACTTTGCCTATACCGAAAAGGAGCGTGTTGAAATAACCTCCGGCTTTGGCGATGCAAAATACACCTTACAGCGTTCAAAAGGTTTGGGCGAAAACGATGCCGAAATGATGTCTCTGACTACTATGAACCCTGAAACAAGACGTCTTATCAGAGTTAATCCCGATGATGTTCAAAAGACCGCTGAGATGTTTGACCTTTTACTTGGTGACAATCTTCAGGGCAGAAAAGATTACATTGCCGAAAAA
>CAYRPK010000100.1:0-5683 GCA_964426175.1 uncultured Eubacteriales bacterium
TATCACCGATATTTTAGGCACCTGCTATGCGGTAGATGTTGTGGACTATATGCCGCGTCCCTGTTCAGAATGTCCCTCCTTTGAAAGCGTCAGTAATCCTGACGATACAGGCAAGCGCGAATATGCGGTAGCCTGTAGAATACAGCAAAATGAACATGACGGAGTTCGAGGAAAAACAGTTATACAGCGTCACGGCAATAAAATTGTCGTGCAAAATCCCCCACAGCCTGCACTTTCTACAGATGAAATGGACAGTACCTATGAGTTGCCATATATGAAGGAGTATCACCCCTCATATGAAGCCGAAGGCGGCATCCCCGGCATTGAAGAAGTTAAATTTTCTCTTGTGCACAATCGCGGCTGCTTCGGAGCCTGCAATTTTTGTTCCCTTGCCTATCATCAGGGGCGTCAAATCAGTATTCGCAGTGAAGACTCCGTTGTGAAAGAAGCAGAGGCATTAACAAAAAAGCCTGATTTCAAGGGATATATTCACGATGTGGGTGGTCCTACTGCAAATTTTCGCGCACCCTCCTGCAAGGCTCAGCTTAAGCGTGGTTTATGCAAGGATAAAAAATGTCTTGCTCCTGAGCCATGTCCTGCAATGGAGGTAGACCATTCGGAATATTTGCATCTGCTCAGGAGACTTGAGAAGTTGCCAAAAATAAAAAAGGTTTTTATCCGCTCAGGCATCCGATTTGATTATCTGATTTTAGATAAAAATGAGGAGTTCTTTAAGGAGCTTGTTGAAAAGCACGTAAGCGGTCAACTTAAGGTCGCTCCTGAGCATTGCTCGGACAGAGTTCTCGCCTATATGGGCAAGCCCTCATTTTCGGTTTACAAGCGCTTTAGAAAGAAATTTTATGAATTATCTAAAAAAGCAAATAAAAAGCAGTATCTTGTACCCTATCTTATGTCCTCGCATCCCGGCAGTACGGTAAATGACGCTATTGAGCTTTCGCTCTTTTTAAAGGAGGAAGGCTTGCGGCCTGAACAGGTACAGGATTTTTATCCCACACCAGGCACGGTTTCGACTTGCATGTTTTATACAGGTCTTGACCCATATACGATGAAGCCGGTATATGTACCTAAAACCCCCGAAGAAAAGGCTGAGCAACGTGCATTATTGCAATATTTCTTACCGCAAAACCGTCACATTGTTTTAAAGGCATTAAGAAAAGCCGGCCGCAGTGATTTAATAGGATTCGGTAAAAATTGTCTTGTTAAACCTGATCCACGGCAAAATTCACACGCAAATTCAGTGGGCAAATCCGGTGGCAAGGTGAAAAATAAACACGGAAATAAAAAAAAGAGTCGCTGAAACAGCGACTCTCGGCAGATGCGATGCAAACACTGTAAATTTAATCTGCTCTGCCTGCAAATATTATTACCTGCATTTTTTTATATATTCATTTTTGAAAGGTTTTGTTTTTTATGAAATTCGGTTTAATCGGGCATCCCCTCGGACATTCTCTTTCTCCTCAAATACATAGACTTCTTCTTGACCTTGATAATGATAATTCAACATACGAGCTTTTTGATATTGCCCCTGAAGATATGCCCGTAAAAGTTCCAAAGCTAATGGAAGAATTGGACGGCTTTAATGTTACCGTTCCTCACAAAGTTACAATTATCCCATATTTAAAGCAATTAAATAACATTGCTCAAAGCTACGGTGCAGTCAACACTGTCGTTACAAAAACTGCTTTAGGCGCAAACACCGACGGAATCGGCTTTACCCGTGCTTTACAGGATGCAGATATCGCTCTTAGCGGTAATGTTTTGATACTTGGTGCGGGCGGTGTTGCGAGAGTATTCGCCTTTGAAGCAGCAAAAGCAGGCTGTAATATTTCAATTATGGATTTAAGTGTTGAACGTGCCCAAGTACTGTGTAATGAAATATCTAAAAAATTCAGTACAAGTTGCCAAAGCTATCTTTATGATAATTTGATTTCAGATTTTGATTTTTCAAAGGTTGATCTACTGATTAATGCCACACCATCCGGAATGTATCCCAATACCGAAAACTGTCCTTTACCCAAGGAAAAACTGACTTCTATTCACTGCTGTTATGATGCAGTATATAACCCCAAAAATACACTGCTGTCTAAAATTATCCGAGCCGGCGGCGGTAAAGCCGAAACAGGACTTTCCATGCTTATAAATCAAGCTGCAGCAGCACATACTCTTTGGCGCGGCAGAGAATATTCAGATGAAGAAATCGCTTTTGTTATAAAGGAAATTGAACGTACAAATAATTTTTGAGGAGCTTTGACCGTATGAAAAATATTGTATTATGCGGATTTATGGGTTGCGGAAAAACAACCGTAGGTAAGGCTTTATCTAAGCTTACTAACATGCTGTTTATTGATACGGATTATTACATAGAAGAAAAGTCCGGTATGTCTATTAAGGAAATATTTGCAAATCTTGGAGAAGCTCATTTCAGAAACCTCGAGATTGAATGTGCAAATGAGCTTTCTAACAGCGGTGGATATGTTATATCAACAGGCGGCGGTATGCTGTTAAATCAAATAGTGGTTGATTGTTTCCGTCAAAACGGTGTTATCGTTTTTCTTGATACTCCTCTTGACGTTATTCTGTCGCGTCTCAAAAACGACAAATCCCGTCCTCTGCTCCAGCGCGATGACAGAGATGAATACATTCCTAAGCTGCACCGCCAACGTTACCCCAAATATCTAAGCGCAGCAGATATGGTTTTTGATACTTCCGACAAAACTGCAGAAAGCTCTGCCGACACAATACTTACACAATTAAGGGAAAAATATAATATCTGATTATAAAAAACAGCGGCGGAATTAACCGTCGCTGTTTTGACATATTAAATTTATCTATATTAAATTTTCAAAAGGTATAAACTAAATTTTTGGACTCACATCTTTTCTAAGCACAAGCTTTATATTTGAATTTCTAAAACCAATCTGACTTTTGAGGGAGATTTCTGTCCCTCACATCTTAGTTCTTTGGACTATCCACACTGATATCTTCAATCTGAAATCTAATACATTTCATAAGACAAGTCCTCATAATTCTTTAGTTTATTAATTTTTAAATACAGGGCTACAATTTAAATCGCTCCGTCAATTTTACAGCTAACCGCTTTACAAGCTAGAACTTATTCTAAAACCTTCACGAGCCCTGACGTATGACATTCTTCTTGGTACATTGGACTCACCCCTCTCTTATCTTGTCTATATATTAGCATAGTTTTTGGCATTTGTCAATAGCTTTTTTCAACTTTTTTTATTTTTTTTGTTATTTATTACTAAAACAACTATTTTTAAAAACTCTATTGACTTATGATTTAATATCGGGTAAAATAATAATGTTAACGATTAAATTTTTGGAGGAAACTAAAATGGCTGATTTTGAAAATACCGCAATTGTCCTTTCTGACGAGGATGGAAATGAATTTGAAGTAGAAATAATCGAAACTCTTGAACACGAAGGAAAAATTTATGTTGCTATGGTTGAGGTCTTTGACAATCCCGAAGATATGCTCAGCGATAACGGCGAGTTCTTCATTTTCGAAATTATTGAAGATGATGAGGGTGTAGGCTTCTGCCCTGTTGAAGATGAAGAATTACTTAACACCTTAGGCGATAAATTTGAGGAGATCTTTAATACTTATGATGATTGTGATGATGACTGTGACTGCGGTTGCGACCATCACCATGAGTCTTAATCGGTTTAAACCTTAAGCAACGTTTGTAAGCTAATCTAATATTTTGCTGCAACCGAAATATTCCCTGCTTAGTGCGTGATCCGGCATTTAAAAAACCTACAACTTTTAATAGGGAGACTTGCTCCGGCCGCGGATTGCAGACCTCCCGACATCTGTCGGACGAAGGGAGCGCGAAACGGACGGGCGGACACCCACCTGCTATATGCAGGGCTTTTTAAAGCTTGACACGGCTCGGCGGGGCGTTTTTTTAAGACAATACCGTGTGCAGATTAATATGCACACGGTATTTTTATCTGAATTTTGGTTTTTTTATATAAAAACGGTAGAGAAGATATACTGTTATAACTATGTGAATCAATATATACGCATAATATATTACTGTCCACGTGGCAAAAGGCTCAGTAGAGCTCGGAACTGTCACAGTTTTCCAAACCATAAACGATATTACAGTGCCTACAATAAGAGAACCGACATACGCAGTCAGTGCGCCTTTGTCTGCGCCACTCAAAGTTTCATCATATATTTCACAGCAAGCGTACATCAGCTTTGAATACATCCAAATCTCTACCAATGCAAGCGCCGCTTGCCATGCAATATATATTCCCATATGAACCGCTGTAGATTCCTCACTTAAATAATTATAGAAGCTGCCGAGCGAAAGCACTGTATATAGCGTCGCAGGTATTGTAGCCTGCCTTATTTCACCTGAATATTTTTTGCCCACAATAATGGCAAGCAATATAAGCAGTGCTCCAACAAAATCGGGAAAAATATCAAATCCGCCAAAGCTTCTTATATTTGCAAGACGCAAAAATATTCCAACCATAATCAAATCTATAGTAAAATTCAAAGTATCTCCTCCTTTGCGTACTTGATTATTTCAAATTTATATGATAAGATATTACCACTCATTACTAATAATTTCAAGGTGATAATTTTGACTTTTCTGATAAAACTGCTTAAACGCAGTGAAATACGTTACATGATTGCAGGTTGTGCCACCTTTTTGATAGATAATTTGGTTTTCAATTTACATATATTTTTCCCTGAATTCAGACTGAGTTTGTTTGGAATTTCTGATTTTAAAGAAGTCCTATTTAACATCCTCGGCATGATAGCTGGACTTATCTTTGGATTTATAGTTAACCGCAATTGGAGCTTCAAGGCAACAGGCAGTGTATCAAAGCAGTTTATGCGTTGCGTGCTTCTGTTTGTTTTTAATCTAATCGTCTCCAGCATTATCGTTGGCATACTTAATAACTTTATCTCTAATGATATTATTCTTGCAGTGTTACGATTGTCAGTCAGCATAATGATTGGAATTTGGAACTTCTTTGCATATAAGCTATTCGTATATAAGTGATAAAAATGCTGTGATTATGATATCACAGCATTTTTTAATACGTTCAATTCATTATTGGATTTTATCCTTAATAATCTTATCGGCTATTTCACAGGAAAATTTAAAAAGTGCCGTAGCTTTCTCATCACTTTCAGCGCCACTGTTATTATATAGCCTAAGTCCAATATAAAGCTCAGTTTCTTTTTCCTTTAAAGTTCCCATTTCTCCGAGTTCTGTGCCCTCAAGAGAAATACGCAGCTCTTCTGTAGCAGAGTCTGATATATAATTTTCCATAGGCTCAAAAACACCTGTAGTCACCCCTGCTGACATCTCAATATTGCAAAGATAATCATAGCTTTCCTCGTCGCAAATTATAATAAAATTCTCGTTATTGCCTAAATTAATCAACAGGTTCTGACGCTGTGTTGCTTGGTCGTTGTCAAAATATTCCATATCAAGAACAACATGCGATACATTGCAAAAAAGTTCACCGTCACCGTTGTAATCAGTAAGATAGTTATCTTCAATAAAAATGCCTATTTCCTCAGCATTCGCAGCAGTAAAGCCGCTATCCTTTGCAGTAACAAAGATAACTCCCATATCTGGTTTAACAGCCTCCATACACTGCTTTAGTCCAA
>CAYRPK010000101.1:0-5534 GCA_964426175.1 uncultured Eubacteriales bacterium
TGATATAGACAGGATTTTACACGGCGAAAATAAGCTTACTCTTGAAAAATATTCTGAGGGAGAGCTTGGAATTCTTCAAAGTGAAATTCATAAAATGACTGTACGGCTTCGCGAACAGCAGGATAAGCTGCAAAAGGATAAATTATATCTCGCCGATTCAATTGCAGATATTTCGCATCAGATACGCACTCCGCTGACTTCGATAAATTTGCTGGTCTCATTTTTATCCGAGCCTGATGTTTCCGATGAGCGCAGATTAAAGCTGACTCACGAATTATATGAGCTGCTTTCACGCATTGATTGGCTGATAACTGCCCTGTTAAAAGTTTCAAAGCTCGATGCAGGAACAGTTCAGTTTAAAATCGAAGATATTTCTCTTGAGGAGCTTATATCAAAATCACTTTCTCCCCTCTTAATTCCCATTGAGCTTAAAGGACAGAATATCAGCATATCTGCTCTTGGCACCTTCAAAGGTGATATTTCGTGGACCTGCGAAGCAATTTCAAACATAGTCAAAAACTGCACTGAGCATACTCCCGAAGGCGGAACAATTAAAATTTCCGCATTCGAAAACGTTCTTTACACGGAAATTATCATCCAAGATAACGGTAAAGGTATTGCAAAAGAGGATCTGCCTCATATTTTTGAGAGATTTTATAAGGGTAAAAATTCAAGTGAAAAAAGCTTCGGTATAGGTTTAAATCTTGCCAGAATGATAATAACTGCTCAAAACGGCACCGTGAAAGCGGAAAATACTACAGACGGTGCGCGTTTTAGCCTTCGCTTTTACAAAAGTGAGATTTAAGTGACGTTTTTGTAATAATAGAGTCACTGACCTGTCACCCAATTTAAGTAAACTACCCTTGAAAGGACTGATAATATGGAAATTTTAAGAGTAGAAAACCTTTGTAAGACCTACGGAAAGGGCGAGAACGAGGTAAAAGCCCTTGATAATGTATCCTTCAGCGTAAACCGCGGTGACTTTATCGCAATCATAGGTCCGTCGGGTTCGGGAAAATCGACTTTGCTTCACATTTTAGGCGGTGTTGATAAGCCCACAAGCGGAAAAGTGTATATGGACGGCACTGATATTTATGCTCAAAACGACGAGCAGCTCGCAATATTCCGCCGCCGTCAGGTGGGGCTTATTTATCAGTTTTATAATCTTATACCCGTTTTAAATGTAACGGAAAATATCACTTTGCCTGTACTTATGGACGGGCAAAAGGTAAACAACGACCGCTTAAAGGAGCTTCTTGAAACCTTAAAGCTGACGGGACGGGAAAATAATCTTCCCAATCAGCTTTCGGGCGGTCAGCAGCAAAGAGTTTCAATAGGTCGCGCGCTGATGAACGCACCTGCCGTTGTACTTGCCGATGAACCTACGGGTAACTTAGACAGTAAAAATAGCCGCGAGATTGTTGAGCTTTTAAAAATGTCCAATGAAAAATATAATCAGACTCTCATTGTCATTACGCATGATGAAAGCATCGCCTTACAGGCAGACAGAATTCTTGCTATTGAGGACGGCAAAATCACCCGTGACGAGGTGATACGCCGATGAATATTTTTAATAAGGTAACCCTTGCATCTTTAAAAAAGAATAAAACGCGCACCGTTGTGACTGTTATCGGCATCGTGCTCAGTGCCTCAATGATATGCGCCGTTACAACATTTGTTTCAAGCATGCAAAATTACTTACTTGAAAATACCATATACAATGACGGAGATTGGCACGGCTCTGCCTTACATTCAGACAGCTCCACCCTGCAAGCTATTTTAAATGCAGATGAAGTCGAAAGCACGGTATACGGCGAGATTTTAGGCTACGCCAAGGTTGACAGCATCAACCAAAACAAGCCGTATCTGTATATTTTGGCAACCTCTGACAGCTTTGAAAGCGTTATGCCTGTTCATATCGTTTCCGGAGAATATCCGAAATCAGAAAACGAAATTCTTTTGCCGATGCACTTATCTGAAAACGGCGGAGTTAAATATATGCTCGGTGATACATTAACTCTCGATATCGGAGACCGTAAGTCGGGTGAATATATTTTTGGTCAACATAATCCTTATTTTGATGAAGATGACGAGCAGGACGGACTTCAAAATTCTGAAATTTTTGAGATTAACGAAACACGCACTTTTACAGTGGTGGGATTTTACGAGCGCCCCGGCTTTGAGGATCACTCTGCCCCTGGATATACTGCATTGACTGTGGCACAAAATCAAAATAGTGACGCACTTTATGATATATATTTTAAAATGAATGAGCCCGAAGAGGTATATGCTTTTATTGACAGCAAGGGAATTTCCGGTAAAGCCAACACAGATGTTCTTATTTATTCGGGTGTTTCTCAGTACGACAGCTTCAGTACTGTACTTTACAGCCTTGCCGTAATTGTAATTGCGCTTATTATGTTCGGCTCGGTTTCACTTATATATAATGCCTTTGCGATATCGGTTTCTGAAAGGACAAAGCAGTTCGGACTGCTTTCTTCTGTGGGAGCGACTAAAAAACAGCTCAGAAGAATGGTATTATTTGAAGCACTTACTGTAAGTGCAGTCGGAATCCCTATAGGCATTGCGGCAGGCATCGGCGGAATAGGTATAACTCTGCTTTTGATAGGACATAAATTCTCATCCATCAGCAGCTTTACGATTCCAATGCGTGTTTGTGTATCCCCTGCCTCCATCATTATTGCAATCATCGTTGCACTTGTAACAGTGCTCATCTCAGCTTATATTCCCTCAAAGCGTGCTACAAAAGTATCTGCCGTTGAAGCGATACGACAAAACTCCGACATTAAAAGTAAGCGCGTCAAAACCTCATTTTTAACCTATAAGCTCTTCGGACTTTCAGGCATGCTTGCAAATAAGCATTATAAGCGCAACCGCAAGAAATACAGGGCTACCGTTATAAGCCTTTTCATGAGTGTGGTGCTCTTTGTTTCCGCATCGGCATTTACTGAATATCTGATGGATTCAGTTGAAGGTGCTTTTAATGACGGCGGATATGATATCAGATATTTCGCTTATTCATCTGATTTTACGGATATTACTCCGTCCCAGCTTTTAGACATCATTGAGGATGTGCAATATGTAACCGACGGATGCTATTTACAGAGCGACTCTGTTTACAGTAATATTGATGCCGATTTTCTTAATACCGATGTTTACGGGCACTCGAGCTGTAATTATAACGAAGAGGACAACACAGCCGATGTATATACTCAAGTATTATTCATTGATGACACTGAATTTAAGGAGCTGTTGGATAAATACGGTCTGAGCGAAGAAAAATTCATGAATAAAGCATCACCTCTTGCCATTACGGTTGACGGCAATGTTGGCTTTAATTTTGAAGAAGAAAAATATGTAGAAATGAAAATCATCAAGGGTAATGACTTCACTGCCGCTGTTGACTTTGCAAGAGAATTTGAAAATTATGATTATAGCGGTGAAACCGAGGGCAGTAACGGTGAAACCCTTTACAGATATTCTCATAACGAAAACGAGGATGAATATTTTGAGCTTACCTATGATGAGGCTTTTATACTGTATCAGCTTAAATCGGGTAAAACAATTTACGAGCCGCCCTTTTACGTTACTAACTCAAGCGGAATAACAATGCTTTATCCGCAAAGCTTAAAAAACTATGTATTTACTGAGGAATTTCGTGGCGCGCAAAGCTACACATATTTTCTGACCTCAGATAATCATTCCGAAAGCTTTGCTTCTCTAAAAACTATTTTGACGGAACGCGGCTTTAACACAACAAACAGGTTATTCAATAATGCCGAAGAAGTTGAAAACAGCATAAATCTGATAACTATCATTAAGGTATTTTCATATGGCTTTATCGTGCTTATTTCGCTGATAGCCGCCGCAAATGTATTTAATACGATTTCTACCAATATTAACCTGCGGCGTCGCGAATTTGCAATGCTTAAATCAGTGGGTATGTCTGACAGAGATTTCAGCCGTATGATGAACTATGAATGTCTGCTATACGGCTCAAAAGCACTGCTCTACGGTCTGCCCGTTTCGGTAGGTGTTACCTATCTGATTTATCTTGCTGTAAGTGAGGGTTATGAAACAGGCTTTTATCTACCGTGGACCGCGATTTTAATTGCCGTTCTAAGCGTTTTTGCAGTAGTATCTGTCACGATGATGTATTCAATGAGTAAGATTAAAAAAGATAATCCTATTGATGCATTAAAAAATGAAAATCTATAAAAATATGGCACACTTCACAGTGTGCCATAAATATTTTTTATCTTTTATTATAATCAATCACAGCATAGGTCCTCTTTGTTTTCTTTGGGGTCATCAGGTGCAGGTGCTGTGGTTTCACCTATTCCTGTGGTTTCGGAAAAAAGGACATTGGCTTTTGTCATATTAACTGCATCGGTAGGTACTATTATCTTGGACGCCTTGCCGTTAGACATTGAAACTAACGCCTCGTATTTCTTAAGCTCCAATATTGCGGCATCAACACCGGCCTCTTTAAGCGCCTTAAGGCCGTCTGCTTCTGCCTTTTTAGAAAGATAAATGGCTCTTGCTTCACCCTCGGCTCGGGCTATTCGGGCATCTCTTTCACCTTCTGCCGCCAATATCATCGCCTGCTTATCGCCCTCTGCACGGGTAATTGCGGCGGCTTTATGTCCCTCCGCCTGAAGCATGGTTTCACGTCTGTCACGCTCAGCCTTCATCTGCTTTTCCATTGCATTCTGAATTTCAGTCGGCGGAATGATATTTTTAAGCTCGACACGATTGACCTTAATTCCCCATTTATCGGTAGCATCGTCAAGTATGGCAGTCATTTTACCGTTGATGGTGTCACGTGAGGTAAGAGTGCCGTCAAGCTCCAATTCACCGACTATATTACGCAAGGTAGTCGCCGCAAGGTTTGCAAGTGCAGAAATGGGATTTACCGCACCGTAAGCATAAAGCTTGGCATCGAAAATTGCATAATAGATAACGGTATCAATCTGCATTGTTACGTTATCCTTGGTAATGACCGGCTGAGGCGGAGAGTCAAGAACCTGCTCCATAAGGGTAACCTTTCTTGAGATACGCTCAAGAAGCGGTATTTTAAAATGAATACCTGCCGACCAGGTAGTCCTGTATTTGCCTAAGAACTCAATAACATACTCCGTCGCCTGAGGGACTATCTTGATGCATGTTGCAAGTATGACCACCAAAAGCACGACCAAAGCAATAAATACAAATTCCATAATAAAAACTCCTTAGCTTCTTTTTATTAAATATAACATATTTCGACAATTCGCGCAATATGTTAAGCATAAGAAATTATATGCAATGATATTATTTTATATCATCAATAATACTTGAAGTATATGAAGCATACATCAGTCGAGCTTGAATTTATCAAAAACAGCTTTACTGTTAATACTGCTCAAAAATTCTATTTGCTCCTCAGAATACTTTTCATTGTCAAGATAATGGTAAAGAACACTGCTTTGTACTTGTTTTAGAAGCTCGATTGCTTCAGAGATCTTATAATAAAG
>CAYRPK010000102.1:0-5490 GCA_964426175.1 uncultured Eubacteriales bacterium
AATTAGGAATTAGCAGCCTCGAATTCCTTCATGAATTCAACAAGCTTTTCAATACCCTCGGTGGGCATTGCATTGTAAATTGATGCACGCATACCTCCGACACTTCTGTGACCCTTGAGGTTAACAAAGCCCGCCTCAGCTGCTTCCTTAACGAACTTAGCATTAAGCTCATCAGTAGGAGTTACAAAGGTTACGTTCATCATGGAACGGTCACGGGGAAGAACGGGGTTATTGAACATCTTGCTGTTATCAATATAATCATAAAGGATCTTAGCTTTATTTTCGTTGCGTTCCTTCATTGCTTCAAGACCGCCTGTTTCCTTGATCCACTCTAAAACGAGCTTGCACATATAGATAGACCAGCAGGGAGGAGTGTTATACATAGAATCGTTATCTGCCATAGTCTTCCAATCAAGCATAGTGGGAGCACTTTCTCTTACATTTCCGAGAAGATCCTCACGTACGATAACGATAGTAAGACCTGCAGGAGCTACGTTCTTCTGTGCGCCGCCGTAAACAACGCCGAACTTGGAAATATCCAGGGGCTCGGAAAGGAAGCAGGAGGAAACGTCTGCTACCAAGGGAACATTGCCCGTCTTAGGTAAGGTTGCATCTGTATAACGGGTACCGTAAATGGTATTATTATAACAGATATGGAAGTAATCTGCATCGGGAGTAAAGGTAGCCTCGTCAAGGTCGGGAATATGGGTGAAGTTATCATCCTTGGAGGATGCAACTGCCTTAACATCGCCGTATTTCTGAGCTTCCTTATAAGCCTTGGTGGAGAACTGTCCTGAAAGAACATAATCTGCCTTACCGCTGCCGTTAAGAAGATTTAAAGGAATTGCGGCAAACTGAGTAGATGCACCGCCCTGAACAAAGAGGATCTTATAGTTCTCGGGAACATTGTAAATCTCACGAAGAAGCTTTTCTGCACCGAAAATAATCTCCTCATAAACCTTTGAACGGTGGCTCATTTCCATAACGGACTGACCGCTGCCGTTGTAATCCATCATTTCATCTGCTGCTTTTTTCAGTACGCTTTCGGGAAGCATGCTGGGACCTGCTGAAAAATTGTAAACTCTTTTCATTTCTATAGCCTCCATATTAAGAAAATATTAACGCGAGTTATCTTTACAATATTATACTAAACACAAATATATAGTTCAACAACAGACTGTTTATAGGCTGTTGCTAAAATGTAAAATAATTGTTTCTTATTGCCAAATAGGTAAAAATAAGGTAAAATATAGCCATAGTTTAGGCTTGGAAAGGATTGATTTTGAGATGAAAAAGCTTTTTAAATATATAAGCCTGTTTCTTTGTCTGAGTCTTACCTCTTGCACAGGTGAAACAGCATCGTCGGTTAGCAGCCATTCTTCTGAGGATACAAGTTCGTCTGCTGTTTCTGCAAGCACTACGGTCTCTTACAGCGACGAAGTCGAAGAGGGTGAAATGCTTATTAAATTTTTGAATGTCGGTGAAGCTGACTCAACTATTATTCTTATGAAGGATTATTGCATTATGATAGACGCCGGTTTGCCCAGCACCTATCCTGTAATAAAAGCCGAGCTTGACGCTTTAGGTATCACACAAATTGATGCCCTTGTCATAACGCATTTTGATAAAGACCATTACGGCGGTGCCAAGGATATAGTAGACAATTTTACCGTCGGCAGAGTCATTCTCGGTCCTGACGATAACACCTCGGGCAAGATTGAAAAGATGTTCAAATCCTTTGAAGCTGCGGGTATTACTCCGGAATACCCTGAAGTGGGAGATAAGCTTTCCTTCGGCAGTGCCGAATTTGAGATACTCGGCCCGTACAGTAAAAGCTATGAGCAGGAAAATGATTATTCCTTAGTAGGAAAGCTTAATTTTCAGGGCAAAAGCATTCTCTTTACAGGGGACAGCGAAGCAACAAGCCTTACGGAAATGCTTTCAAATAATCAAAGCGGTCTTAAGGCGGATATTTTAAAAGTACCGCATCACGGCAGATATAATCGTATGTCTCCCGCCTTTATCAGCGCTGTAGCACCGACATACGCTATTATTTCAAGTATTCCCGAGGATGCGGACAATCGCGTAATCAGCGCACTTTTAACGTCCAGAAGTCAGTATTATATAACAGGCGAAGGCACCGTAACCTTGACAATCACTGCCGATGGAATGAATGTTACTGTTTAAAGGAATTTTGTTATGAGAAAGGTTTTCACTCTTGATACAACTTTACGCGACGGTATGCAAGGTAAAGGCATATATTTTACTGCCGCCGATAAGCTTAAAATTGTCAGCCGTCTCGATGATTTCGGCATTGATTTTATTGAGGCAGGAATGCCATCAGCTTCCCCAAAAGAAGCGGAGTTTTTCGAGCTGTTAAAGGGAGTTAAGCTAAAAAAATCCAAGCTTACCGCTTTCGGTCAGACGATAAACGTAGGCGAAAAAGCAGAAAACTCACTTAAGCTTATTGAACTGAGCGAAACCTGTTGTGAATATATAACCATTTTCGGAAAAGCAAGTGCCTTTCAAGTTGAAGAAGTGTTGCGTACTCAAAAGCAAGAAAATCTCCGCATGATAAACGACAGTATTGCTTATCTTGTTTCAAAGGGTAAAAAAGTAATTTTTGATGCCGAACATTTTTTTGACGGATTAAGCTTTGATCGCGATTATGCGCTCGATTGTATTTTGGCGGCAAAAAACGCAGGTTCAGAATTTATAACACTTTGCGATACTAACGGAGGTAATTCCCCTTCTTTTATTATAGACGGTGTTAATGCCGCAATTGAAGCCGTCGGCAACATTATCGGTATACACTGTCACAACGACACCGATCTTGCAGTTGCAAACAGTATGGCTGCTGTTGATGTAGGCGCCGTTATGGTGCAGGGTTGTATTTGCGGATTAGGCGAAAGATGCGGTAATACGGATATTTTAACTCTTATTGCAAATTTACAGCTTAAGTGCGGATATGATGTAATACACAGCCAAAGCTTAAATAAAATGTATAATCTTGCCAGATTTGTGGCAGAAATAGCAAATATATCCTTGCCTTCAAGTGCACCCTATGTAGGTTCTGCCGCTTTTACTCATAAGGCAGGCACACACATTGACGCAGTTGAAAAAAATCCCGTTACCTTTGAGCATATCAATCCCGAAGCGGTGGGAAACAGCCGTTCAGTCGTTATTTCAGAATCCTCGGGACGCGGTGCAATGCGGCAGCGTATATGCCAAATCGTTGAAACACAAAAGGACTCTCCGCTCACTGCACGTATTTTAGAGCGAATTAAGACTCTCGAAAACGAAGGATATCAGTTTGAGGGTGCTGATGCATCCCTTGAACTAATCATACGTAAGGAGGCGGGAATTTATCACTCGGCATTCGAGCTGGCGGAATTTAAGGTTATGGTAAATGAACCGGCTGTTACAAAAAACAATTCTTATGCTATGCTTAACATTAAAGTTGACGGCATTGAAGAAATCACTGCTGCTGACGGGGAAGGTCCCGTTGATGCGCTTGACCGCGCGTTAAGACGCGCCCTTTGCAGATTTTATCCTCAAATAGAGCAAATGTCACTGACCGATTATAAGGTGCGTGTTCTTGATTCAGATAAAGCTACCGCTGCAAAGGTACGCGTTCTTATTGAAAGTACCGACGGAAACCGTACTTGGAGTACTGTAGGTGTTTCTACCGATATTATTGATGCATCTTGGCAGGCGCTCGTTGATTCTGTGGATTATATGCTTTTGGGATAGCCTTGTCACTTGAATTATAAGTTGTTTTTACACAATATTCATTGACTGTAGCCATAATTTGATGTATCCTCACTTTGAGGTGAGCGTATGCAAAACTTTGAGGAAAGATTAGCAAACTATTTGACACAGCCAAGCGGCCGTAATCGTCGTCCGATTTGGCAGCTTCTTGTTGCAGATTTACTGCTTGCAGGTATTTCACTTTGTCTTTTTTCACTTTTTCATCACGTAATTCCTCAAAAAGGAGATACAGATGGCGTCAACGTTATAACTGCAACCTCTAATTCTGATATTTACTCAGATTTAGGACAGTTCGGTGCTCGTTTTCCCGATAAGTTCACAACCGACGGAAGTATTGAAATTACCGATACCTCGTATAAAAGCGATGAAGTTAATATAAGCATTACTAAGCACAGCGAAAACAATATTACCTACTATGTTGCTGATGTATACGTCAAAAACATTGAAAGCTTGCGTACCGCTTTTGCAAAGGATACTTATGCCAAAGGGCTTGATGACACCATAACTGATATAGCGGAAGATAATGATGCTCTTTTTGCAATTAACGGTGATTACTATGGTAACTCAAGCTCGCGTGGAACCGTTATCAGAAACGGTATTTATTACAGGGGTAATACCTACCGCCACACCTGTATACTTTACTACGACGGAACTATGGTCACATATTATGAAGATGAGTATGATATAGACGAGGTTCTTGAAAACAATCCTTGGCAGGGCTGGAGCTTCGGTCCCATGCTTTTAGATAAAAACAGTAAAGCCATAGATTCTTTTGATACAAGCCTTAGTCCCGAAAACCCTCGCACCGCTATCGGCTATTATGAGCCGGGACATTACTGCTTTGTTACGGTTGACGGACGACAGGAGGGTTATTCTGAGGGCATCACGCTCCCCGACCTTTCTAAGTTAATGGAGAATTTGGGTTGTAAAACCGCGTATAATCTTGACGGAGGTCAATCGGCGGAAATGTATTATAACGGCGATACCGTAAACCGCCCATATGAAGGCGGCAGAGAGCAAAGCGATATAATATACATTAGAAAGGATTAATAAAATGAAAAAAATTTTGAGTATTCTTCCTCACGTTAACATCATAGTTGCTTGTATGATACTGACATTTCTCATTATTGATCACTTTAACAATGCAATGCAATTTATTGAAAATGATATAACAAAAGGAATTCTGTTTGTTTTTGTTTTTATCACTATTATAAATTCCATTGTTTTAATGGTATATCAGCGCAAAGATTAATTTTTTTTGAAAACGCTTGACAATCGCAACAGTGAGTGATATACTTCTATTCGGTTAGTTGATGCTAACTAATTTAAAAGAAAGGTCCTGTCTTCGCAATGAATTTAACTGAAGTAGAAATTGGTAAAGAATACATCATTGTTAGTATTGATACAGATGATGAAGAATTGGATGCTTTTCTTTTTTCTTTAGGCTGTTACAGCGGTGAGCCTATAACAGTCGTTTCAAAGCTCAAAGGCGGATGTGTTGTTTCCATTAAAGATGGCAGATATACTATTGATAATCAATTGGCTGAAGTTATAACAGTGGTTGATTAACAAAATCAGTGGTGAGTATTCACCACATATATTTTAGCGATTAGTTAGCTGTCGCTAACTTTAATTTAAATACATATGAGAGGAAGAAATTTATGAGAATTGCTCTAACGGGTAATCCCAACAGCGGTAAGACGACAATGTATAACGCTC
>CAYRPK010000103.1:0-5417 GCA_964426175.1 uncultured Eubacteriales bacterium
GTGTCAGTAGCATGGATAATGCCAACACAAAACTTAATGCTTTTTTTGCCGTGTTCTGCAGTCTGTCTCGCATATCTAATACCTCCAAATAATCATTGCTTAAACAACGTATTATGCATATGCATAATTAACCATTTTACATTATATATACTACATTATTGCATTTTGCTTGTCAATATATTTTTCATTATAAATTTCGATGTCTTTGTAACTCGTTTTTATGCAAAATGCACTAAATATCCATTTTTTGTTCATTTTTGCATCGGCACACCTCTTATTTTGAAAGTTTGAGCACTTCTTCTTATCAATACCTTCATATTTTGGCTTCATTCCGTTTATTCTTTTGCCATTTAATTCCAACTATCACACTTTTTTCATGAAACAACTTTTGCAAAAGCTCTTGACTTTATGCCTTTAATTGTGTAAAATGGTGAGCGAAACAACTTTCGCGTATTATAGAGGTGTTTTTGTGGAGCGAACGATATTGCATTGCGATATGAATAACTTTTATGCATCGGTGGAGTGTATGCTTAATCCCGAGCTGCGTGATAAACGTGTAGCTGTTTGCGGCAGTCAGGAAACCCGCCACGGAATTGTTTTGGCCAAAAACGAACCTGCCAAGGCCTTTGGCGTTAAGACTGGCGAAGCAATATGGCAAGCAAAGCAAAAATGTCCCGAATTGATAGTAGTGCCGCCTCACTACGGTGAATATATCCGTTTCTCACGGCTTGCTCAAGAGATATATTATAATTATACCGACCTTATCGAGCCCTACGGTCCCGATGAATGTTGGCTTGATGTAACGGGAAGTATGCTTCTTTTCGGGGACGGTAAAACTATTGCCGACAGTATACGCCGTGATATTCGTAAAAAATTAGGGTTAACCGTTTCGGTTGGAGTTTCTTTTAATAAGATATTTTCTAAATTGGGCAGTGATATGAAAAAGCCCGATGCTACTACCGTTATATCGCGTCAGAATTTTAAGGATGAGATATTTAATCTTCCTGCGGGAGAGCTTTTGGGTGTGGGACCGGCAACCGCACAAAAGCTCGCACGTTACGGCATCCACACTATAGGCCAGCTTTCGAAGACTTCTCCTGAATTTCTCAAACGCACCTTCGGCAAGGTAGGCCTGACTCTTTATACATATGCTAACGGATTAGAAAACTCCCCCGTTAATCCCTTTGAATTTGAGGCACCTTTAAAAAGCATCGGGCATGGTGTCACAACAGTTCGTGACCTTAATACAGAAGATGAAGTATGGCGCGTCATTTTAGAGTTGACACAGGAAATCGGTCATCGACTAAGAGATTGTAAAAAGCTTTCCTGCGGAGTTTCTCTTTCTGTGCGCAGTAATAATTTAACTCATTTCAGCCGCCAATGCAAAATCTCTCCCACTCAAAGTCCCATGAGCATAGCACAGGCGGCAAGAACGCTTTTTCACAATAACTATCATTGGGAGGTCCCCGTGCGCTCCCTTTCTGTAACAGCCGAAGCACTTATTCCCGACACCACCCCCGTACAATATGACCTTTTCTGCGATATTAATCGCCGTCAGAAGCTTGATAGACTTGACGATACAGTAGATATCATACGTGCACGCTTCGGGAATGACGCAATCAAAAATGCGGTACTGTGTCAGGATATAGCTATACCTCCGCACAAGACGGTTATTATGCCGTCGGGACTAATCTGAGAAAAAGTTGAAAGTTTCCATTTAATTTCTATTGTTTTATCAATGTTCATGAATATGTCATTGACAGTTTTTTCAAAAGAGGTATAATGTTAGAAGCCTAACATTATAATTGAAGGAAGGGAAACATCATAAAACCTGAGGATTACGACAGTATTTCTTTTGAACTACGCACACTTTCTCATCTGATAAGACGTAATTTTGACTGTGTCCTTGTCGAGAGCGGAGCCCAAGATAAGCTGACGGGGGTTCAGGGCTGGGTCATCAAATATCTTTGTGACCACGCGGGCACCGACGTATTTCAGCGCGACCTCGAAACGACCTTTTCGGTCAGACGCTCGACAATGACGGCTGTTTTGCAGCTTATGGAAAAAAACGGACTTATCACACGCGTTACCGCTGAGCATGACGCACGTTTAAAAAAGCTGTTACTCACCCAAAAAGCTATCAATATCCATAACCATATTGAAAATTCTCATCTTCAATTAGAGGAACGTATGGTAAGTGGTGTCACCAAAGAGGAGCAGAAGGAATTTTTGCGCATTATACGCAAATTTCAGGCTAATCTTTCAAACTGATATAACAGAAAGAGGGTACATTTTCAAACATGATAAAACGTTTGGCACAAAGTATACGGGAATATAAAAAAGAATCAATTTTAACTCCCACATTTGTACTTATCGAAGCCCTTATGGAGGTTGCAATCCCCATGTTTACAGGCTTTCTCATAAGCGAGGGCATCGAAAAGCAAAACATTCAAAAGCTTATTTTTTATGCACTTATTCTTATCGTTTGCATAGGCATTTCCCTGCCCTGCGGTATTTTAGCGGGTAAATATGCCTCTATAGCCTCGGCCGGCTTTGCCAAAAATCTGCGTCACGATATGTATTTGAGCGTACAGAAATATTCCTTTGCTAATATTGATAAATTTTCTACCTCAAGTATCGTGACTCGCCTTACGACCGACGTTACCAATGTCCAGATGGCATATATGATGCTCATCCGTACAGCAATACGCAGTCCCCTTATGATGATATTTTCATTTGTAGCAACCCTTTTGATAAACCCCACAATTGCACTCATTTTCCTCTGCGTCATGCCAATACTCGGCGGAGGACTTATCTTGATTGCTTCAAAAGCCCATCCTATTTTCGAGCATGTTTTCCATACATACGATAAGCTCAACAACGTAGTACAGGAAAATCTTCGCGGAATAAGAGTTGTAAAATCCTTTGTCCGCGAAAAGCATGAGGAAGAGAAGTTTAACAATGTTTCCGAGGATATTTTCAAAAACTTTTCCAAAGCCGAAAAACTTCTGGCTTTCAATTCCCCTCTTATGCAGACCTGCATGTATACTGTCATGCTACTCATAGCGTGGATAGGTGCAAAAGCCATCGTCGGTCATACCAGCATGAATACCGGACAGTTAACCAGCGTTATCAGCTATGCCATGATGATACTCATGAGCCTTATGATGATATCCATGATATTTGTTATGGTCATCATTTCCCGCGCATCTGCCCAAAGAATAGTCGAGGTTCTTGACGAAAAGATTGATATCGTTAATCCCGAAAACCCCATTATGAAGGTTGAGGACGGAAGCGTTGTTTTTGATAATGTTTCCTTCAGCTATTCAGGAAAAGAAGATAAGCTTTGCCTTAAAAATATAAATCTTAACATCCCCTCAGGCTCAACGGTTGGTATAGTAGGCGGTACGGGCAGCTCCAAAACAAGCCTTATACAGCTTATTCCAAGGCTTTATGACGCAACTGTCGGCAGCGTTTCAGTCGGCGGAAAGGATGTCAGACTTTATGATATTGAGACCTTAAGAAACGAGGTTTCTGTCGTTCTTCAGAAAAACGTACTTTTCTCAGGTACCATTAAAGAAAACCTGCGTTGGGGCGACGCAAATGCCACCGACGAGGATATCGTAAGAGTATGTAAATTGGCTCAAGCGGACAGCTTCATCGACTCCTTCCCTGATAAATACGATACATATATCGAGCAAGGCGGCACCAATGTTTCGGGCGGTCAGAAACAGCGTCTTTGTATTGCTCGCGCATTGTTAAAAAAGCCTAAGATACTCATTCTTGATGACTCGACAAGCGCCGTTGATACTCGTACCGACGCACTTATCCGCAAAGCCTTTAAGGAAGAGATTCCCGATACCACCAAATTCATAATTGCACAGCGCATCTCCTCCGTTAAGGATGCCGATATCATCATCGTTTTAGAAGGCGGCGAGATAAACGGCTTAGGCAATCACGAGGAGCTGTTAAAGACAAACGCTATTTATAAGGAAATTTTTGAATCTCAGGAAAAGGGGGCAAGTGAAGATGGCAACGAATAATCGTCCTCCCATGCGCGGTTCCGGCGGAGGCCGTATCCCTCCCGGAGTTGCTCCCAAACCGAGCAAGGATGCAATAAAGCGCCTACTTAAGTATATCGCAAAATACAAATTCCTGTTGGTGTGCGTTTTGATATGCATCATAATCAGCGCATTCGCAGGAGCAAAAGGCTCCGCCTTTATCAAGGATCTTGTCGACTTGCATATTGTTCCCCTGCTGTCGCAGGAAAATCCCGATTTTGACGGACTTAAAGCCACGCTTTTGCAAATGGCGTTGATTTACGGTATAGGCATCGTCGGGACATATCTTTACAACCGTCTCATGGTCGTCATTGCACAGGGCGTATTAAAAACCATACGTGACGATATGTTTGCACACATGCAGAAGCTACCCATCAAATATTTTGATACGCACACCCACGGCGACATCATGAGTCATTACACCAACGATACCGACACGCTCCGTCAGATGATAGCGCAGAGCCTGCCTCAGGTATTTTCTTCACTTTGCACAATAGTCATGGTGTTTTTCATGATGATAACCATGAATGTCATCATGACGGCATTCGTAATCGCATTTGTATTCTTTATGATGTTTATCGCAGGTAAGGTCGGAGGACAATCTGCGAAATTCTTCATCAAGCAGCAGTCATCGCTCGGCGCTTTAAACGGCTATATTGAGGAAATGGTAAACGGTCAGAAGGTTGTAAAGGTATTCTGTCACGAAGATACCGCAATTGAGGATTTTGACAAGCTCAACGAAGAGCTTTTCGTCAACGGCTCAACTGCTAATAAATATGCAAATATCCTTATGCCCACCATGTCTAACCTTGCAAATCTGCAATATATCCTTTTGGCAGTCTTCGGCGGTATCGTCGCAATACTCTCAAACGGAAGTATAGTTACTATCGGTACTATCATGAGCTTTTTGCAGCTTTCAAAAAATTTCTCCATGCCAATCAGTCAGGTTTCACAGCAGATAAACTCCGTTGTTATGGCTTTAGCCGGTGCGGAACGCATATTCAACCTCATGGACGAGGCTCCCGAAGCAGATAACGGATATGTTACGCTGGTGGATGCCAATGTTTCGGATGACGGCACTATTACCGAAGCCGAAAAGCACACAGGCAAATGGGCGTGGAAGCATCCTCATTCCGACGGAAGCATTACTTATACCCTGCTTCAGGGTGATGTTCGCTTGACTGATGTTGATTTCGGCTACGTGAAAAACAAGACTGTTTTGCATAATATTTCTCTTTTTGCAGAGCCGGGACAAAAGGTCGCCTTTGTCGGTGCAACGGGCGCCGGTAAGACTACCATCACAAACCTTATAAACCGCTTTTATGATATTGCCGACGGAAAGGTACGATACGACGG
>CAYRPK010000104.1:0-5393 GCA_964426175.1 uncultured Eubacteriales bacterium
AAAATACTATGGCTTCGTGGAAGTGATTGAAAAATATATTGTAGACAGAAAAGCCGGAAAATGCGTATAGAAGCGCACCGATAAGTGCGTAATCCTTATTTTTTACAAAGCGCTGGATATAAAGATATCCCGTAAGTGAGGCGCAGGCAAATTTGAGAATATAAAGAAATCCGAGAGAATATCCCACATATTTGGACGGTAATAAAAAGGTCAGCCAGAAAAAAGGACTACCCAAAAGATAAAAGCTGTAAGAACCGATAAAGTTAACGCCTAAGTCGGTTACATGGTCCCAACCGATAACGCCGTTCCTGATCATTTCGCTCGCGTGAATGTAAAAAGGTATTTGCTGAACATTAAAGTCACCGTAAAAGAAAAACGGACCGCCGTCGCGAATTATATACACAAGCATAAAAGATGCAGCCATGAGTGCTCCGATCAGGAAAACCTCAAGGCATCTGTGACGTTCTCCGAAAAAAACCGAAAAACGGCTTCTAACAGATTTCAGCATAAATTCAAACAATTCCTTTCACATTTATAATTCCAAAAGGTTAAAAAATCTCATGTTAATAGATATAATACCATACTTTGTCCCTCTGTGCAAGTAGCAAATTACCTTATTTTTCATATACTGATAAAGAATATATATATTTGAAAGGGCTGATTTTCAATGGAAACATTAAGACTCGGAAGCAGAGGCTCTTTAGTTCAGGCGGTACAGCTTGCACTAAGACGCGCCGGCTTTTACAAAGGTAATTTAGACGGAATATTCGGTCCGTTAACGCAATCTGCCGTAATTGCCTTTCAAACTTCAAACGGGCTGACTGCCGACGGAATCGTTGGACCGAAAACATACAGCGCTCTTGCACCGTATCTCAGAGGATATATCATTCATACCATCAGTAAAGGTGATACACTTTACAAGATTGCGCGTACGTACAACACAACTGTTAACGCAATTTCACAAGCAAATCCAAATATAAATCCGCTTAATTTACAAATCGGAAGCAAAATAACCGTACCATTTATTTTCCCTCTTACCCCGACGAATATTAGCTATTCTTACATGCTCAATGCATATGTTTTAGACGGTCTTAAAGCTCGCTATCCATTTATAACACTTACTTCGATAGGACGAAGCAATATGGGTAAGGAGCTTTTGACTGTCAAGATAGGAAGCGGCAGCACGGAGCTTTATTATAACGCTGCTTTTCATGCAAACGAATGGATTACAACACCTGTATTGCTTAAATTTATAGAGGAATATGCCGCCGCAATCGCATCAGATGGGGAAATCTTCGGTGTAAAGGCTCAATCCTTGTCAGATAAATACACCCTATATTTAACACCAATGGTCAACCCCGACGGCGTAGACCTTGTAACGGGTGCCTTGACTCGCGGAAAATATTACGATAATGCCGTCAGCATTTCAAATGAGTATTCCACAATACCTTTCCCCGACGGATGGAATGCCAACATTGATGGCGTGGATTTAAATTTGCAGTTCCCTGCACTTTGGGAAAGGGCTCGTGAGGTAAAATTTGCCGAAGGGTACGTATCTCCTGCTCCCCGTGAATTTGTGGGAAGTGCACCTCTTTCCGAGCCTGAAAGCCGTGCGGTATACGATTTTACACGTCAGCATGATTTTTCTTTAATTCTTGCATATCACACACAGGGCAGTCTTATTTATTGGAAGTTTGCAGATTATCTGCCTCCCCGTTCTTATGAAATAGGAACCGAGCTCTCCGAGGTTAGCGGATATCCTCTTGAATTAACCCCCGAAAGCTCGTCCTTTGCAGGTTATAAGGATTGGTTTATTCAGGAATATAACCGTCCCGGATATACCGTTGAAGTAGGTGTCGGTCAAAATCCTCTGCCTATATCGCAGTTTGATGAAATATACCGCAGAAATATCGGTATATTGGTGCGTGCAATGACGGAAAGCACGCCGATGTAAGTATAAAAAGCACCGCTTTTACAAGAAAAGCGGTGCTTTGCACTTTATAAGAAATTATTATTCTTCGGTTACTTCTTCTTCAGGTGCTTCTTCTGCTGCAGTATCCTCATTGGCCTCTTCCGCGGGAGCAAGAAGGCTCTTTACAGAAAGACTAATACGGCTGTTTTCAGCATCAATTCCGATAATCTCTGCGTCTACCTTATCTCCGACAGAAACAGCATCTGCAACCTTTGCTACATGGCTGTTTGAAAGCTGAGAGATATGTATAAGACCGTCAATTCCGGGGATTATCTGAGCAAATGCACCGAAGGGTACGATGTTGACAATTGTTACATTAACAACATCTCCGACCTTATATTCAGCGTTGAACTTAGTCCAGGGATTGTCCTCATCCTTACGATAGCCGAGAGAAATCTTCTTCTTTTCTGCATCAATTGCCTTAACAAATACTTCAACAGTCTGACCGACTGAAAGTACCTGTGCAGGATTGTTGATCTTAGACCAAGAAAGCTCGCTGATATGAATCATACCGTCAACGCCGCCGATATCGACGAATGCACCGTAGGAAGTCATGGACTTAACGGTACCGGTATACTTCATGCCGACCTCGATGCTGCTCCATACAGCCTCTGCCGCTGCCTTTCTTTCCTCACGTTCTACGGTTCTGACACTACCGACTACTCTGCGGCGACGGGTGTCAACATCAATAACCTTAAGTCTGACAACATTGCCGACTAAAGTGGAAAGATCCTCAACTCTTCTTGAAGAAGCAAGAGATGCAGGAACAAATACCTTACAGCCGTTTACACGAACGATAACACCGCCGTTAACAGCACTTTCGACTTTACCTTCAAGAACATCGCCGCTATCCTTTGCAGCAACGATATCGTTCCAACCCTTCATAGCATCAAAACGACGCTTAGAAAGACCTACTGTACCCTCAACGTCGTTGATTCTGTAAATCACAAGGTTAAGCTCATCACCGACCACAGGTAAGTTTCCTGCAAATTCATCTGCAGCAACATAACCGGCATGCTTAGTGCCGATATCAACCTGAACCTCAGTTGGAGTTATTCCTACTACTACTCCTTTCACAATTTCTCCGTTGTGAACCGGCTTTACGGTTTCCTCCAACGCTGCGGCGAAATCAAATTCCTCACCAATGTTTTCCAAAATCTCTGACATAACTGTTTGTACCTCCTTTATGATACAGCCGGGCGTGGAAGCTCCGGCAGTAACGCCAACGCAATGCACATTTTTAAACCTGTGCGGGTTAATTTCACTTGCGGTTTCAATATATTCTGTAGGAGAATTTTTAGAGCAAATCTCATACAATTTTGCAGTATTTGAGCTTTGTTTACCGCCTACAACAAGCATGGCATCAACTTTTCTTGAAAGCTCGTCCGCTTCTGTTTGTCTTGCAAGTGTTGCACCACATATTGTATCAAAAATTTTTGAATTTGTATACACTTTTTCAGTAATTTTTTTAAATGTTTTCCATTTAGACATATTAAATGTGGTCTGTGCAACAAGAATCACTGTTTTTCCCTCGTTTGAGGCAGTTGACAACGCAAAATTCAATTCGTCTTCGTCCTTGACGACCTTGGTTTCGCAACTGCAGTGACCGACTATTCCCCGTACCTCGGGATGACTTTTATCTCCTGCGATAATGACTGTGTTATTATCATCGGCACTGTTTACGATTTTGTGTATTTTTGCAACAAAAGGGCAGGTTGCATCTGCAACATTAATGCTTCGGCTTTTAAGCTCGTCGGTAACTGCCTTTTCAATGCCGTGTGAACGTATTACCACCGTTTCATCGGGCTGTGCTTCATCTGGGGAAGAAATTATGCGAACTCCCCTCTCTTTAAGGCTTTCGACCATTTGAGGATTATGTATTATGGGACCTAAGGTAGCAACATTTTCTCCTTTATCCACAAGCTCATTTACCATATTGACTGCTCTGTCCACACCAAAGCAGAAGCCTGCTGTTTTTGCAATAGTAATTTTCTCTTTCATAGCTTAATTCTCTACGGATTTCTTCAATTCATATATTTTTTCCATTATCTGTGCGCTTGCCTTTGCGTAATCCTTACCGTCGCCGTAATCAAGTGAATCATAAGGTATTGCTTCTCCTGCTACAAGGGTCACTCTGCGGAAAAATTTTACTTTATTGTCCTTTATCGAGATAGCAACAGGCAAAATTTGCGCCTTAGTTTTATATGCAAGCATTGCTACGCCGCCCTTTGCGGCATCCTCTGAATTTCGCGTTCCTTCGGGAAAAATCCCCAAAACATTGCCGCTTTTAAGTACGGAAAGGGCTGTTTTAATTGCATTTAAATCAGCTGCGCCCCGCTTTACTGGAATTACTCCGATGCTTTTTAAAAATTTTCCGAAAAGCTTATTTTTAAAAATTTCCGCCTTTGCCATAAAGCTTATCTCTCGCTTTAAAACTAAGCCGATAAACAGAGGGTCAGCCAGCGAAATATGATTTGCACATACAATAACCGGCCCTGTCTTTGGTTCATTTTCTTTACCTATTAATTTAATTTTAAAACCGAAATATGCTCTAAAGGGTATCTGAACAATTGCTTTATAAACACCGTATCCCATCAAATCTTCTCCTTGATAATCTTGCAAAGGCAGTCAAAGGACTGCTCAAACTCAAAGCCCGTAGTATCTACTAAAACAGCGTCCTCAGCCTGTTTCAAGGGTGCAATGGCACGTGTGGAATCATTACGGTCACGGGTAATTACATCAGCCAAAACATCCTCATATTTTACTTCAAAGCCGCGAGCGAGCTGTTCCTCATATCTGCGGCGCGCCCTGTCCTCAGGAGTAGCGGTAAGGAAGATTTTAAGGTCAGCCTTCGGAAAAACTACCGTGCCGATATCTCTGCCGTCCATAATAATAGAATATTTACTGCCGAAGCTACGTTGCAAATCGAGTAAAAACGCACGGACAGCAGGAATTGCAGATACATTGGACGCCGCCATTGACATTTCCGGACGGCGTATAGCTTCGGAAACATCAAGTCCGTTTAAGAAGATATGCTGAGCTCCCTCAATAAAACGAATATCGAGCTCAATTTGCGGCAAAAGCGCGGTAACACCATCAACATCGGTAGTATCAACGCCTTTTTCCGTAACAAAAAGTCCCACACCGCGATAAAGCGCGCCTGTATCAACGTAAATAAAGCCGAAGGTGGCGGCAAGTTTTTTGGCAAGTGTGCTTTTTCCTGCTCCTGCAGGTCCGTCAATGGCAACTATCATATGAATATTTCCTTTCAGTATTATTCGGAGGCGGCACGTCCGGCAGTTACACCGGTAGAAAAGGCTATTTGCAGATTAAAACCGCCTGTATATGCGTCAAGGTCGAGCACCTCACCTGCAAAATATAAGCCCTTCACAAGCTTACTCTCCATGGTTGCAGGATTAAC